>JAYUKZ010000448.1:0-1008 GCA_043763995.1 Fibrella sp. | reverse complement strand
CCCAGATCGTGTTTCACGGCCAGCAGTTCGTTCAGGGCCGAGACCAGAAAATGCCCCGACCCCACGGCGGGGTCGCACACCCGAATTTGGTTAATGAGGGCATTGGCCGCGCCCCGATCCAAGTCTTTGTCTTGCAGGGCGGCAAAGTCGGTGCAGGTCCAGCCGTGGGCTTCGTTGAATTTTTGCACCACGGCCTTTCGGATGGTTTCGCGGCACATGTATTCGGTGATGAACCCCGGCGTGTAGAACGAGCCGTCTTTGTAGCCGTTTATTTTCTCGAAAATCAGCCCCAGCACCGAGGCGTTGATGAGCGAGCGGTTTTTTTCCTGAATCATCTCGCGGCTTTCCGACGCAAAATCGTAGGCATCCAGAAACGCAAACAGGTAGGCCAGCGCCGGTACGTCGGGTTGGTGGCGGAAATCGGGGTTTTCGGTCAGGACGCTGTTTCGCAGCAGGGGCAACCGCAGGCCATTATCTAACTGATTGATGCTGAGGGTATCGTTTTCCAGATCGGTCAGTTCAAACAGCGAACTATTGAGGTACGGCACCCGCCCAAACTTGGCCTGAACGGAAGCCTGCCGGTCGTCCGGTTTTTTGGCTAATACCTTGAAAAACAGCTTGTACAGTTCGTCGAAATCGCCAATTGTTTCCTGGTTCAAAAACGCATAGGCCCGGTTCCCCCGCCCGTCGGCCCCCCGGTGGTAGGCCACCAACTGCGATTCGAGCAGTTTCAGAAACAGCACCCGGTTCACCCACGTAATGCACAGTTCCAGGGCCACGGCATAGGTTTGTTCGTCGGCGGTGGCTCCGTAGGCAAAGCGGTCGGCCAGCCGGTGTAGTTTGCCCGCCGAATCGAGTTCGAGGATGGTATTTTCCAGCAGCGACCCCTCGTCGCGCTTCGCTTTTTCTTTCCGCCGAATCACTTTTTTGCCCCCATCTTTCACTTCTTCCAGCCCAATCAGGTGCAGCAGTTCGGCGTAGAAGACGGGGTTCAGGCGGTTGCTGTCG
>JAYUKZ010000447.1:0-1001 GCA_043763995.1 Fibrella sp. | reverse complement strand
TCGCTGAAAATCTACGGCGACCGCGAGCGCGTGGCCGTCTCCGACGAAACGCCGGGCAGTATCTACCGCCTCACGCTAGACACCACCCACCCCCTGGGGTTTGGCCTGGGCAACGGTTACTACGCCCTGGTGCAGGAAGCCCACAACTACGACGTGCTGAAGGAAGGCTGGAACGTGGGCTACCTGAAAGACACCAACCTGGTGGCGGGTTTTGCGGGCCGAAACGCCAAAGAAAAACTGAAACAAACCCTGGCCATTGGCGTACAGCCGCTGGGCAAAGGGCAAGTTATCTACCTGGCCGACAATCCGCTTTTCCGGGGTTTCTGGTACAACGGCAACCTGCTCTTCGCCAACGCCGTGTTTTTTTAGGGGAATGGGTAGTTGGCGAAAATTATTTTAACACAGAGGCACAGAGAAAAAGAAGTTTAGTTATGGTATTAACAACTGATTATTAGAGTTTTACAACTCTTTTTCTCTGTGCCTCTGTGTTAAAATAATTCCAGTTGATTTTTCGTGAGGCTATCATAGAACTATCGATCCAGGTGACGAAGCAACGCCACTACTTCGGGCCAGGTACGTAGTTTCGTTTTCTGGTCGGTGGCGAATTGCTCGATGCGGATGGCTTCCTGGGGGAGGGCCGTGGTGAGCGAGCGGCGGGTGTTCATAACAGGCAGGAGGGGGGTAGAGCCGGGGGCCGGGTTGCCCAGGGGCGCAGGTACGTACCAGACGAAGTACTCGTCGGTGAGGGCGAAGGATTTTTTGCCGAAATCGGTGCTCATCGGTTCGGTGTTGGCCTTTATGGTGGCCTGGGTACGTTTCAGGAGCCGAAACCGAGTGCCCCGGTACAGCACCTGGTAAAAATCGAGGGGGGTGTGGGTGGCTACGGGGGCGTACCCGCGTTCGAGCCGGAGGGTATCGGTGGGGCTGGCCAAAATGCACACTTCCTGCGCGGGGAGGGTCACGCCGTTGAGTTTGCCGTTTTGCCGAAACTCAACCTGCCC
>JAYUKZ010000446.1:0-1009 GCA_043763995.1 Fibrella sp. | reverse complement strand
AAACTTGGTTTCGTCCATGCAATTGGGGCACCACGACCCCAGAATCTGCACCACCGTCACCTTGCCCCGGAACCGCGCATCGGCCAGCGATACGGTTTTGCCCGCAACGTCGGGGAAGGCGAAGGTGAATTTCTGGCCGGGTTTCAGGTACGTTAGCGTGGCCGGGTCGGGCAGGGCGGCGCGGGGGTCGAGGCGGGCCGTCCAGGTTTCGCGGTAGGTGGGGCCGGAGTGAAAAACGCCCGTCAGCGTGTTGCCGGGGCCACGCCGGGCTTTGAACAAAAAGGCGTGGGTGCCGTCGAAACAAGACAGAAACAGGCTGTCGCCCAGCACGTTACCCGCCAAATAACGGTAGTCGCCGGTGGGGGTCAGGAAGGTGCCGGTCACGGTGTTGCCGGTTTGACTGAACACGCCCACCGCCGCCGTAGTGTCGCCGTTTTCGGCCCGAAAGACGGTTTGCCACTTACCCATTACCGTGCTTGCAGGTACGTTGGCGGTGGTTTTTTTGGCCGAAAAGCGGGGTGCCGCACCATACCGCGCTGCAAAAGGCACCGTCTGATACTGGTCTTTCACCCGCCGTTTGCGCCACACGCCCGTGAGGGTTTCGCCCGTGACCCGTGCCACCAACTCCGACTCGAACAGGGCCATCGGGATACGCAGGGTGTCGTTGCGGAAGGTGGCCTCGTCCATCGGCAGGCGTTCTGTGCCGTTCAGGGCAAAGACTGCATACGTACCGGGCCGGGTGCCGGGCCGAATATCGAGACCAAAGGGCAGTTCGCCGCCGCTGGTTTGCAGTGTAGCCCGCCATTCGCCGGTTTTCAGCGCGGGCGCGGGCTGGCAATGGGCGAACAAAACGGCCATAAAAAGGGGCTGGAGGCTGAGAAAAAGGCGTTTCATGGGCTGAGGGGCGTGTTTTCGTACCCAAAAACAACAGTAACAACCGGGGTTCCCGTTCCGGGTTGGGCCAATCCGGCTCCCGCGCCAAACTTAGCGGGCGGGCACTGGTGGGTTG
>JAYUKZ010000445.1:0-5666 GCA_043763995.1 Fibrella sp. | reverse complement strand
CCTGAAGTTCGGGTTGGGGTGTGCGGTCGGGGTTGAGCAGGCCATCACCCGCGTTGGCTCCGTCGATGTGGTTGATATGGTCGGTATAAAACTGCCCTTTCTTGTCGCGCAGCACCAACCCCTGATCTACCCAGTCCCAGATGAAACCGCCCTGAAGGCGCGGGTACTTGTCGATGGCGGCCCAGTAGTCTTTCAGGTTGCCCACGCTGTTGCCCATGGCGTGGGCATATTCGCAAACAATGACGGGGCGGGTGGGGTCTTTTTCCATCAGCGTCAGCAGATCGGCCACCGAGGGGTACATCGTCGAAATAATGTCGAAACTGCTCAGGGAGGTGGGCAGGTAGGGTTTTCGGCCTTCGTAATGGATGGGGCGGGTGGGGTCTACGAGGCTGATAATGCTGGCCATGTCGCGGAAATTTTGGCCCATGCTGGTTTCGTTGCCCAACGACCACACCACCACCGAGGGGTGATTTTTGTCGCGCTCGACCAACGCCCGGCCCCGCGCCACAAAGGCATCGCGCCATTCGGGGCGTTCGGCAATCTCATAACCCTTGTACCAGAGGTCGTGGCTCTCAATATTGGCTTCGTCCATGACATAGAGGCCATATTCGTCGCAGAGATCATACCAGTCGGTGGCGTTGGGGTAGTGGCTGGTGCGCACCGCATTGATGTTGTGCTGTTTCATGAGTTTGATGTCCTGAATCATGCTCTCGCGGCTGATAACCCGCCCCGTGGTGGGGTCAAATTCGTGGCGGTTTACGCCCTTGAATGTGATGGGCTGGCCGTTGAGCAGCAGTTGCCCGCCCCGCATCTTCACATCCCGAAAGCCAATTTTTTGGCTCACAACTTCCAGTACCAGCCCGTCGGCCCCCAGCAATTGCAGGGTCAGCGTGTACAAATTGGGCACCTCTGCCGACCACAGCAGCGGGTTTGTTACGTACCTGGACAGCCGCAGTACGCGCTCCTGCTCCGACCCCACGGCCTGGGCCGAAAGCTGCGTTTCGGCAAAAACAACCTGCTGTTTGGGGTCGTAGAGGGTGGTTTTCAGCCGAAAGACAGGCATGGTTTGCCCCGCCAGGTTATGCACGTAGGCGGCTACTTTCAGGGTGGCGTTTTTGTAGGTCGTCTCTTCCAGATCAGTTCGGATCTGAAGGTCGCGCAGGTGCAATTTTGGTCGATTAATGACCAGAACCTCCCGAAAAATACCTGCCAACCGCCAAAAATCCTGGTCTTCCAAATAGCTCCCGTCCGACCAGTTGATGACCTCCACGGCCAGCACGTTTTCGCCCGTTTTCAGGGCTTCGGTAATCCTGAATTCGGCGGGGGTCATGCTGTCTTCGTGGTAGCCCACGTAGCGGCCATTCAGAAACACACGGCACGTAGACTGCACCCCGGCAAAATGCAAAAACGTTTCGCGGTCGGCCCAGCCGGGCGGAATGGTAAAGCGTTTTCGGTACAGGCCCACGGCGTTGGTGTCGGCCTGAATCAGAGGCGGCGTGGCCGGAAAAGGGTGTTTTATGTTGGTGAAAACGGGGCGGTCGTAGCCGGGGTTTCGCTCGGCGCGGGCACCCGCCACCTGCCAGTTGGACGGTACGGCGAGGTTGTCCCAATCCGTGTCGTCGGTAGCCACGTCGCTGAACGTACCTGGCACCAGAGTGGGGTGTTTGAGCCACTTAAATTTCCAGACCCCATTCAACGACCGGATCAGGGGCGAGGCCATGTGGTCGGCGGCCAGGGCTTGCGCCTCGGTTTGGCAAGGCCAGAGCGTGGCGTGGGGCGTTTCGGCAAACTGACTGCTGATTTTGGGGTCCTGATAGAACGGAACAACCGACTGGGCCAACCCCGCCACGGCCCCAAAAAGGGCCAACGGAACCGCAATAGCGATACGAATTGATAAAGAGCACATAGTTGACGTTAGTGGTTAGGTAGGTAAAGCAAACATACGGGGAAGTTCCCAAACGGCCCCCATAGTCGGCGTGTGGCACTTGCCACTATCTTTGTCTATGCGTATTCCCGATGAAACAGTGGAGCGGATTAAGCAGGCGGCCGACATTCTGGAGGTCGTGGGCGACTTTGTGTCATTGAAGCGGCGGGGCAGTAATTACATTGCCTGTTGCCCGTTTCACAACGAAAAATCGCCCTCGTTCAACGTCAATCCGGCCCGGCAGATTTATAAATGCTTTGGCTGCGGCAAAGCCGGCGACCCTGTCCGGTTTGTGATGGACATCGAAAACCTGGCCTACGGCGAAGCCCTGCGCTACCTGGCCAAAAAGTATAATATTGAGATTGCCGAACAGGAGGTTACGCCCGAAGAACAGCAACGGCACACCGAACGCGAAAGCCTGTATATTGTGCTCAATTATGCCAAAGATTTCTTCGCCCGCCACCTGCTCCAGACCGACGAGGGGCGCGGCATCGGCCTGAGTTACTTCCGCGAACGGGGTTTTTCCGACCCCACCATTGCCGCCTTCGATCTGGGCTACAGCCCCGACCTCTGGGATGCCCTCCTGACCGAGGCCCAGGCCAAGGGCTACAACCCCGCCCTGCTGGCCAAAGCGGGCCTCACCATTACGCGCGAGGAGTCAGGGAAGATTTTCGACCGGTTTCGGGCGCGGGTCATGTTCCCCATCCATAACGTGTCGGGCCGGGTCATTGCCTTCGGTGCCCGGATTCTGAAACCCGACCCTAAGGCCCCCAAGTACCTCAACTCGCCCGAAACCGAGGCCTACCACAAAAGTCAGGTGCTGTACGGCATTTTTCAGGCCAAACAGGCCATCCGGCAGGAGGATGTGTGCTACCTGACGGAAGGCTATACCGACGTGATTTCGTTGCATCAGGCGGGCATCAAAAACGTGGTGGCCTCCTCTGGTACGTCGCTCACCACCGAGCAGATTCGGCTCATTGGCCGGTTTACCCAGAACGTCACGATTCTGTACGACGGTGATGCCGCCGGGGTGAAAGCCGCCCTCCGTGGGCTGGACATGGTGTTGGAAGAGGGCCTGAACGTGAGCGTGGCCACGTTCCCCAACGGCGACGACCCCGACAGCTACGTGCGAAAAGTGGGCACTGAGGCGTTTAAAGCCTATTTGACCACCAACACACAGGATTTTATTGCCTTCAAAACGGCCACGCTCCTGCGCGATGCGGGCGAAAATCCGTTTAAACGGGCGGAGGTCATCACCGAAATTGTGGGCAGCATCAGCCGCATTGCCGACCCCATTAAGCGGCAGGTTTTTTTCCAGACCACCGCCCGCCAACTTAACGTAGACGAGCAAACGCTCATCACGGAAAGCAACCGCCTGATTCGCAAACAACGCGATAGCCAGACCAAAGAGCAGGAACGCCAGCAGGAACGCGCCGCTCGAATCGATACTCGAACGGATGCCCGGCTGGGAACCCCGCCCCCCCCGCCCAGCAACGTACCTGACCAACCCTATTCGGAAGGGCCACCCCCGGCGGGCGATGTTCCCGACGAATTTTTCCACGACCTGCTCCGGGGAGCGGGCATTACCCCCGCCACCGGCGCAACGACGGGCGAAAAAAATACTCCCGCTCACCAACGTACCAGTTCAGATTTATTCTCTCCAATTCTACACCAGGAAGCGGAATGCATCAGGCTTCTCTTAACCTACGGAGAAAGAGAATTAGAAAAAGATTATACACTCTGTCGATATTTACTATCTGAGTTATCAAACACAGAATTTAAGTTTTATCCATATACAGAATTTATGAGAATAATTCGAAAAAACTATGAAGATGGTAGGATATTAACTATCAATAATTTTATTGGTACAGAATTGGGTGATTTACTATTGGACAAGTTTGTAGAAAATAACGAAATTATACGAAAAGAGGCTATTAGTTTGACTATGAAGCAGTATGAGTTGAGCGAAGCATGGAAAAGTAAGTATAATATTTTCGTCCCAACAGAGGATGATATTAGTGTTCTATCTAATTCAGCATTCGGAACAGTATTGCATTTAAAAAAAGAAGTATTTGAAGAAGAGCTTTATCAACTTACTAGTTTGATACGTAGATCAAAGGACGACGAAGAAATAAACAATCTTATGATTAGACAAATGGATGTGAGACGCGTTCATAAAGAGATCTCTAATATGTTGGGTTCTGTCACAAATAGACAAATATAATAATTAGTTATGGCCGAAACCCGGATGCACGACCTGCTTCAACGCATCCGCACCGCCACCGACCCCGCCGAATCAGACCAGCTCATGGCCGATTATATGCACTTTAAGCGCGTAGACGTAGAAATAGCCCGCTTGCTGGGCACGGTTATTTCGGGGTGAATTGTTTTCGCCTATCTACCCAGCAACCCATGTACCCAGACGCGAGTATCGCGTCTCTACGCAGGCCGGTCACACGTAGAGACGCAATACTTGCGTCTGGGTAGAGGCGGGTTTTGGGTACAGGCGGAAAAATCTAAACATTCAAAAAAATTCGCTACCCCGTGTGCTACCCAGACGCAAGTATTGCGTCTCTACACAAATCGTAAAAAAATGACAAACGCAGACGATCTCTACCGGCGGCAGTATCGAATAGATTCGGCCCGGCTGGCGGAATACGATTACGGGTCGAACGGGATGTATTTCGTAACGATCTGTACCCGCAACCGGGGGGCTTTTTTTGGCGATGTGGTTATGGCCGAACAGGAGGCGGTTGTGCAGCCGTCGGCCATTGGGCAGGCCGCCATTGCCTGTTGGTTGGCCATCCCCACGTTTCATCCGTATGTAGAACTGGATGCGTTCCAACTCATGCCCGATCACCTTCACGGCGTTCTTTGGATCTGTAAACCATTCCACCTCCAAACCGACTGGCAACCCAACCGGTTTGGGCCACAACGGCAGAATCTGGCCTCCATTGTGCGGGGTTACAAAGTTGGGGTCACCAAATACACCCTAGCCAACCAACTGGATTTTGGCTGGCAACCCCGCTATCACGACCGCGTGGTTCGCAACCAAAACGAACTGGACCGCATACGTACCTACATCGAAAACAACCCCGCCAACTGGGAGCAGGAACGCCTGAACAAGGAAGATTTGTACCGGTGAAGGGGTGGGCGCACGTAGAGACGCAATACTTGCGTCTGGGTAGAGGCGGCGGGGTAGTTACGCGCAGAATGCTACCCCTACACCCCATCTACCCAGACGCGAATATCGCGTCTCTACACGGGCGGCAAAAAACCACTAACTCAACAACTGCAACACATCGGCTTTAGTCAGAGATTTGACGAAGCCTTCTTCGGTTGTGACCAGTTCGCTGGCCAGGCGTTGCTTGGTACGTTGCAGGGCCAGAATTTTCTCTTCCACGGTGCCCTTCGTGATGAATTTGTAGGTGAACACCGGTTTCTGCTGGCCAATGCGGTGCGCCCGGTCAATGGCCTGGGCCTCAATGGCGGGGTTCCACCAGGGGTCGAGCAGGAAAACGTAGTCGGCGGCGGTGAGGTTGTGGCCCACGCCCCCCGCCCGGAGCGAGATCAGAAAGACCGGCACCGCTTCGTTGGCCTGAAACCGGGCTACCTGTTCGGGGCGGTCGGTGCTGGAGCCATCCAGGTAGGCATACGGGATTTTTTCGGCCTCCAGGTGCTGCCGAATAATGGCCAGGTGTTTCACGAACTGACTGAATATCAATATTTTATGTCCGTTTCG
>JAYUKZ010000444.1:0-1637 GCA_043763995.1 Fibrella sp. | reverse complement strand
CCGACCGCGTAACCCGCTTTGTGATGGACTCTATTCCCGAAACCAAGCTCACTTTCAGCGTGGTGGCACCGGGTTTTTCGGGGTCGGGAGCGGTCAATTCGGGCTTCGTTTTCGTGAACCTGGTCGACCCGCAAGACCGGCAACGTACCCAGCAGCAGGTGGTCGATAATTTGACCAAGGCGTTCAAGGGTTTCACCGATGCCCGGATGTTTGCTACCCAGGAACAAACCATTTCTACCGGCGGACGGTCGGGGTCGTCGTTGCCGGTGCAGTTTGTGCTTCAGAACCTGAGTTTTGACAAGCTGCGCGAAAAGCTACCGCAGTTTTTGGAAGAAGCCCGCAAAGACCCCACCTTCCAGAACGTAGACGTAGACCTGAAATTCAATAAACCAGAACTGAACATTAGCGTCGACCGCGAAAAAGCCACCGATCTGGGCGTGTCCGTGCTCGACGTGTCGAACACGCTGCAACTGGCCCTGAGCAACCGGCGGCTGGCCTATTTTCTGATGAATGGCAAACAATACCAGGTCATTGGGCAGGTAGACCGCGACAACCGCGACGAACCCACCGACCTGCGCACGTTTTACGTCCGTAATAACCGGCAGGAACTGGTGCCTATGGACAACGTGGTGCGGTTCGAGGAGGTCAGCAGCCCGCCCCAAGTGTACCATTACAACCGGTTCAAGTCGGCCACGGTGTCGGCGGGGCTGGCACCGGGCAAAACCGTGGGCGACGGCGTGGCAGCCATGAACGCGCTGGCCACCCGCCTCCTTGACCCCTCGTTCCAAACGTCGCTAACGGGGGCCTCCCGTGATTTTTCCGAAAGCTCATCCAACACGCTCTTTGCGTTTGGGCTGGCACTGTTGCTGATTTACCTGGTTCTGGCTGCCCAGTTCGACTCGTTCATCGACCCGTTTATCATCATGTTTACCGTGCCGTTGGCCCTGGCGGGGGCCGTTTTGTCGTTGTGGCTCTTCAACCAGACGCTGAATATTTTTAGCCAAATCGGCATCATTGTGCTGGTGGGGCTGGTGACGAAGAACGGCATTCTGATTGTGGAATTCGCCAATGAACAGATGGCCGGGGGCAAAACCAAAGCGGCGGCGGTACTCGAATCGGCGGCAATGCGGCTGCGGCCTATCCTGATGACCACGCTGGTGGCCGCGTTTGGTGCGTTGCCGTTGGCCCTGGCTTTGGGGTCAGCCTCCAAAAGCCGCGTGCCCTTAGGCGTGGTTATTGTGGGTGGTTTGCTGTTCTCGCTCGTGCTCACGCTTTTTGTGATCCCGGCGGTTTATATCTTTCTATCCCGCCGCAAACCCGGATCGCCGCTTGACCACGTACTTGACGAGCCGGTGACAACCCTCCGCGAGCCGGTGGCGAGGTGAACGGTAATTAAATTATTAACACCCGTAAATCTTCATATGTGCTAAGTTTTTATTAACGTTGCGGTAAATACCATTAACTAGGTGTTTGTCCTGATCCTGTATGAATCTTCCCGTAATCGGCTATTCGCTCCTCTTATTGCTCTATGTACTGCTGGCGCAACGGGGGTGGACACCCCTAGTTGGGCTGGCGCAGTTCCGGCAAATTGAGCGGTTGTTGGGGCCTCGGTCTACCCGGCTACTGTTGGGGCTTGC
>JAYUKZ010000443.1:0-5698 GCA_043763995.1 Fibrella sp. | reverse complement strand
CCATTGGCGGTCATTCGGAAGCGGTAAATATCGAATTCGAGCGCGATTTTGACCTGGACGAGGTGCGGGCCTTGCTCGCCACCGCCGATGGGGTAATTGTGCAGGACGACCCGGCCAACAAACTCTACCCCATGCCCCTCACGGCCCACGGAAAAGACGAGGTATTCGTGGGCCGAATCCGGCGCGACGAGAGCCAGCCCAACACGCTCAACCTCTGGATTGTGGCTGACAACCTCCGCAAAGGAGCCGCGACCAACGCCGTGCAAATTGCCGAATATTTGTTGGCGAAGCAGTTGGTAGGCCAAACTGCCACAATACTTTAGGGGGTCGGAAATACGCCCCAGGTACGTTGTTGCGAGGCGGGTTTGCTCCCAACAGGCGGCTACGCTCGTTATTTTAAAGCCTGACTTCGTTGCTTCGGTCGGGCGGCGGGGTGGTGTTGGGGGGAAATAACTCGCTGAGTGTCAGCCGGAGGTCGGGGAAGATCAGCGAGACAAACGCGTCGTCGCCTACAAAAAACAGTGGCCGGTCGTAGGTGTCTTCCGTATCCAGGTTGTAGCGGGCCACCGTTTCGTGTTCGGGGTCAACAATCCAATATTCCCGAACACCGGCTTCGGCATAGAGGTCTTTTTTTAGTTTCATCTCACGCGCGGAGTTGCCCGGCGAAAGAATTTCCACCACCAGGTCGGGCGCACCGAGGCAACCCCGTTCGTCGAGCTTGTCCAGGTCACAAACAACACACAGATCGGGCTGCACCACCGTATAAATATCTTTGTCGGCCTTCAGCGACTTTCGCCAGTCGTAGAGCCGCACATCAAACGGGGCGGCATACGTTTCGCAGGGGTGATTTTTAAAATAAGTGTCCAACCTAATGGTTAACTTCCACGAAAGTTGTTGATGCGTCCGGCTTGGCGCGGACATTGGGAAGATTCGACCTTTTATCAACTCCAGTGTTTGTTCGAAACGCCAGGTCAGGTAATCGGCGTAGGAGTACGTGCCGTTCAGGTCGAGTTGGGAGAAGTGGCTTAGTGCGGTCATCAGACGAAGCTATTTTGGTAACGAATATGCAATAATGTAGCTGGTCAGGTACGTACCTGACCAGCCAATACCGGTTAATTCAGCCGCTCAAAAATGCCGGCCACGCCCTGCCCGCCGCCCACGCAGGCCGACACCATGCCGTATTTCTCATCACGGCGGCGCATTTCGTTCAGCAACTGCACCGACAGCCGCGCCCCCGTTGACCCCAGCGCGTGGCCCAGCGCAATGGCCCCGCCGTTGTGGTTGATCTTGCTCATATCCAGCCCCAACTCTTGAATCACGGCCAGGCTTTGGGCCGCAAAGGCTTCGTTCAGTTCAATCTGATCAATATCGTCCTGTTTCAACCCCGCTTTTTGTAGCGCAATGGGAATAGCCGCCACCGGGCCGATGCCCATGATGCGCGGCTCCACCCCCGCCGAAGCGTAGGACATCATCCGGGCAATGGGCTTTAGGTTCAATTCGTTCACCAGCCGTTCCGACATCACAATCACAAAGGCCGCCCCGTCCGAGGTTTGCGACGAGTTACCCGCCGTGACCGAGCCACCGGCCGCGAATACGGGTTTCAGCCGGGCCAACCCTTCGGCACTGGTGTCTTTGCGGGGGCCTTCATCCTGCGAAACCGTCCATTCGCGGGTTTTTTTCTTGCCGCTTGTTTCGTCGAAATACGTTTCTTTCACCGGAATCGGCACAATTTCGTCCGAAAACTTGCCATCGGCCTGCGCCGCCAACGCCCGCCGGTGCGATTCCAGGGCAAATTCGTCCTGCGCGTCGCGGCTGATGTGGAACTGGTCGGCAACCTGTTCGGCGGTCAGGCCCATGCCTATGTAATAGTCGGGGTGGGCGGTGGCAATGTCGTAGTTGAGGGCCGTTTTCCAACCCATCGTCGGCACCATCGACATGGACTCGGTGCCCCCGGCGATGATACAATCGGCCATGCCCGCGTGGATTTTGGCCGACGCAATGGCAATGGCCTCCAGCCCGGAGCCGCAATAGCGGTTGATGGTGAGGCCGGGCACGCTGGTGGGCAAGGAAAGCAGGGCGATATACCGCGAAATCTGCATGCCTTGCTCGGCTTCGGGCACGGCGTTGCCCACAATCAGGTCTTCTACCCGCGCCGGGTCCAGGTTGGGTACCTGCGCCAGCATGTGTTTGATAACGGTAGCGGCCAGGTCGTCGGGCCGGGTAAAACGCAAGCCACCACGCGGGGCCTTGCCAACGGGGCTGCGGAAACCAGCCACAATGTATGCATCCATAGAGAATTGATGTTTCGGGAAGAAAAAAACTGAAAAACGAAGCAGATTCGTACAAAGATAACCGGTAGGTTTCACCTGCCACTGCTAGAGCGTTTCGAGTTGCTCCAGGTACGTATGCGCCTGGTTCAGAATGGCGGTTTTGTCGGCGGGCTGCATCTTGTCCCAGAGGCGGTACATCATCCCGATGCGGGGGTTGCGCTCCAGTTTGGCGCGGTTTCGGTCATAAAAATCCCAGTAAAAGCTGTTGAACGGGCAGGCTGGTTTGCCCACGCCGTCGGTCACTTTTTTGTTTTTGTCGTACTGGCAACCACCGCAATAGTGGCTCATTTTGTTGATGTATGCCGCCGACGAAACGTAGGGTTTGGTGCCCACAATGCCGCCATCGGCAAACTGACTCATGCCCCGCGTGTTGGTGATCTCCACCCACTCAATGGCATCAATGTATACGCCCAAATACCAGGCATCTACCTCGTTGGGGTCAATGCCGGCCAGCAGGGCGAAATTGCCCGTCACCATCAGCCGCTGAATGTGGTGCGAGTAGGCGTGGGTGAGCGAGTGGCGCACGGCATGATGCACACAACTCATCCGGGTGTCGGCATCCCAGTAGTAATGGGGTAGTTTTCGCTGATGATTGAAGAAGTTGAGGTCGGCAAAGGCGGGCATTTTGGCCCAGTATACCCCGCGCACATACTCGCGCCAGCCCAAAATCTGGCGTACAAACCCCTCTACCTGGGCGTAGCTAATTCGCTCAGGGTTAGACCAGTAGGCGGCTATCACGCGGTCAATCACTTCGCGGGGCGAGATGAGTTTGCTGTTCATGCCAAAGGATAGCCGACAGTGAAACATCGACCACTCGTCGGGGGCCATCGCATCCTGGTACGTGCCGAACGCGTAGAGCAGGTTATCGGCAAAATGATCCAGCATATCCAGAAATTCGGTGCGGGTCACGGGCCAGATAAACCGGGTGGGGTCGAGGGTGCCCATCGTTTTTACGCCCTGTTGCTGAAGCAGGTTCACCACCTCGGTCACATCCCGGATATACTCGCGGGGGGGCGGGCCAACGAAGCCCTTGGGTAGGCCCTTGCGGTTGTCTTCGTCGTAATTCCATTGGCCCGTAACGGGCTGGGCGTTGGGCGCGTCGCTCTCCATCAGGATGCCGTGTTTCCGCCGCATGGCGCGGTAGAAGGGTTCCATGATGAAATTTTTACCCCCAGATCGTTTCGCCAGATCATCGCGTTTGGTGAAAAAGTGCTCGGTATCGGCCACGGCGGTCTCCATCGGTAGCGATTGAGCCAGTTCGGTTAGTTGCGTATCCAGCCGGTACTCGTCGGGTAGCAGGTATTCAAACCGGGTAAAGCCCTGTTGCTGAATCTGTTGCCGAATATTATCGGGTATCGACTGCGTGTTGGTGGGGTTGTCGAGTGTCAGGTACGTTACGGCGTGGCCCGCCTCGCGGAGGGTGTCGGCAAAGTGGCGCATGGCCAGAAAAAAGGCCACCACTTTCTGAATATGGTGCTCGGCATAATCGGTCTCCTGCCGCACTTCCATCATCGTGTACTGCACCGCAGGGTCAACGGCCCGGAACCACGAATGCTGATTGTTGAGTTGGTCGCCCAGAATCAGGCGCAGAGTTTTTTTTGGCGAAAGGCTCATACGGTCATAACAAAAAAAGCCGCCAGACGGGCGGCTTTTGGGGATGTTTTCGGGGGTTAAAAATGCGGGTCGCCGGTTTCGCGTTTGCCCAGCATCACGGCCCCCACCATCGCAATCAGGAACAGGACGGAGGCTAGTTCAAACGGCAAAATATAATCGCTGTAGAGCACCATGCCCAGTTGCTCTACCAACCCCGTTTGCGAATTAAAACTGTTCACATCATACGTACCAGCGGGGGCGGCGTTGAAGATTGACAGCAACAGCACCATCAGCACGCCCCCCACAATGACGGCGGCGGTTTTGGTGAGGGTCATTTTCGATTCCTGATCGTCTTGTTTGAGGTTCAAAAACATAATGGCAAACAGAAACAGCACCATGATGGCCCCGGCGTAGACAATGATGTTCACGATGGCCAAAAACTGCGCGTTCAGCAGCATGTAGTGGCCCGTGAGGCAGAAAAACGTGAAAATCAGGGCCAACACGCTGTGGATGGGGTTACGGGCCGTGACCACGCCAATGGCACTAAGGAGGGTCACAAAACCCAGGCCGTAGAACAGGTAGCCCGCCGCCGAAAGGGTTTTGAGGTGGTCGATAAACGAAGTAATCTGGTTCATAAGTGCGAAAGCGAAACACGGGTTGAGCCCTAGCCTACTGACCGCGACAGCGTAGGTTCGGTGGGGGTGGCGTTGGCATCGGGGTTGTTGCGCACGTACCGGTCGTCGAGTTTTTCAACCAGCCGGTCTTTTCCGTAAATCACGCCTTCGCGGCTTGTCACTACGGGAACCATCCGGTCGTGGCGAAGGTACACAGCCTGTTTGGGGCAGGCTTCTTCGCACAGCCCGCAAAAAATGCAACGCAGCATATTGACTTCGTAAACGGCGGCATATTTCTCTTCGCGGTAAAGCGTTTCCTCGCCTTTTTTCCGCTCGGCGGCCACCATCGAAATGGCTTCGGCGGGGCAGGCCACGGCACACAGCCCGCAGGCGGTGCAGCGTTCGCGGCCCTGCTCGTCGCGTTTCAGCACGTGGTGCCCCCGAAATACCGGCCCCAGATACCGCTTCACTTCGGGGTACTGGATGGTGGCTTTTTTCATGAAAAAGTGCCGGATGGTAATGGCCAACCCCCCCAGAATGGAGGGCAGATACATCCGTTCAGCCATCGTCATCTCTTTGACACTGACCTGTTTAGAGCGATTTGTGAGCATCGTTACGTACTTAAATGGGTTGCACCACCGGCTTGCGGCGAGGGACTTTGAAGGCGTTGGTCGCGGCCAGCACCACCATCACCAGCACCGTGACCCACGAGGCGTATTTGATGTTGTAGAGCAGCCCCGCGCCGGTGAGCACCACGTTCAGGATCGAAAGGGGAATCAGCGTTTTCCAGCCCAGGTTCATCAGTTGGTCGAACCGGAAGCGGGGGATGGTCCAGCGCACCCACATGAAGAAAAAGATGAAGAAGAATATTTTTCCAAAGAACACCAACGTACCCAGCAGCGTAGCCACGTTGTGCCCCGCCACGTTGCCCAACGACCCCACCAGCGCGTCGTGAACGGTGTTCATGAAGGGGTAATGAAACCCGCCGAAATAGAGCGTGGAGATCACCGCCGACGAGGTGAACATATTGATGTATTCGGAAAACAGGTAGAAACCCAGCTTCATCGAACTGTATTCGGTGTGGTAGCCGCCAATGAGTTCGGTTTCGCATTCGGGCAAATCGAACGGTGTGCGGTTGCATTCGGCGAAGGCGCAGGTCAG
>JAYUKZ010000442.1:0-22746 GCA_043763995.1 Fibrella sp. | reverse complement strand
CCATCGGGGCTTTTTTCGAGTCGCTGCAAGCCGAGAATCCGTATTTCGAAAACCTGCTGAACGCGGCGACGGCGAAGGGCGAAAAACTGCGGATGATTGCCACCTTCGAGCATGGGAAAGCCATTATCGGCCTGCGCGGCGTTGGCCCGGAACACCCCTTCTACCAGCTTACGGGTGCCGATAACATTATTTCGTTCACCACCGAACGGTACAAAGAACGCCCCTTAGTCATTAAAGGCCCTGGCGCAGGAGCCGAAGTTACCGCCTCCGGTGTCTTCGCCGACATGGTCAGTATTGGCAGTTATCTGGGGTAAAACTATCCATACCTTTGGTCAATAAAGCCAATTTATATGAGCAGAAGCCAAGTCATAAACGAGACATTGAAGGCAGTCAATCAGCTGCCTGACGAACGAGTGAACGAAGTGACCGACTTTGCTTCTTTTCTGTTGAAAAGGCAGGAAGAAACGACCCTGCAAAAGGGCATCGAGCACTTGGTAAACACATCAGGTACGTTTGCTTTTCTGCACGATGAAGACGATCTCTACACACTCAATGATTTGAAAGAGACGTACAAATGAACCAAGGCGATCCTATACTTATCCCCTTCCCATTTACTGATTTGTCTGGTAGCAAAGTAAGACCTGCAGTAGTGCTTTTATGCTCCAGCCTGGACGTTACATTGTCGTTTATCTCGACACAACTACATTGGCAGGAACCAACCGATTTACTGTTGACACCTACTGTTTTGAATGGCTTGAAAAAGTCATCACCTGTCCGATTAAGTAAACTGGCAACCATTGACCGGTCATTGGCCGAGGGAAAGCTGGGTGCATTGTCACAAGTGAAAAAATCCGTGTCTGCTTGCACCACTACCGCGCTAACGTACCTGAGCCGGTTTCAGTCATTCACCTGGATAGAATGGATACGGTAGTGGCCGGGGGTAGCCTGGCGCATGAGCACGTTGACCCGAAACGCCCGCCCACCCGACCAATAGGTACCGTTGGCGTAGCGGAGGTGCGCCGTGAGGCCCTGCTCGGCAGCCTGAAACCGTACCGGGGGGTATTTCATGAAAAAAGCCCGCATGATTAACTCCGCCTGCCCGGCCTGAACCGAGTGATAATCGACCCCCACGGGGTCAATGCGGAGGGCAAGGTCAGTATCGAAATAAGAAGCCAACTGGTGAGCCTGCCCCGTGTGCCACGACGCGCTGATGCCCTGCGTGGGGTTCGACTCGCTGGTGAAACAAGACAGCGTAAGCCACAAGAGACACGTTATAAGGCCAAGCGATTTTACGTTAAAGGTCATACAAATTCAATTCATTACTGTATATTCTACGGCGCGGATGGGTACTTATGGGTGGGCCAAAACTATGCCAAACGGTCACAAACGAAAGCCCGATAATTTTCTCATTTTTGCAGGCGTATTTCCGCTCGCGTTGGCCGAGTCTTTGCACATGAACCCCACCCAGATTCTTACAGCCACCCAGATTCAGCAGAAAATCCGGCGCATTGCCAGCCAACTCTACGAAACCAACTTCGAAGAGAAAGCCCTGGTGCTGGCCGGCATTGCGGGCGAAGGCTACGAACTGGCCCGCCGCCTGGCCCACGAACTAAGGCAGGTAGCCCCGTTTGAGGTGACGCTGGTGCAGATTGACCTTGACAAAACCCAACCCGCCCAGCCGGATATTCAACTGCCCGGCCAGCCAGGTACGTTGGTGAATCGGGTGGTGGTATTGGTAGACGACGTGCTGTATTCGGGTCGGACACTGGCGTTCAGCCTTCAGCCGTTTTTGGCCATCCCCGTCCGTAAAATTCAGGTGGCGGTGCTTATCAACCGGAACCACCCGCGCTACCCCATCGCTGCCGATTTTATTGGCCTGGAACTAGCCACAACCCTCAACGAACACGTGCAGGTTATCCTGACCGACCCCGTCCGCGAAGGCGTGTATCTGGCCTGACAAGTTGGCCCACTAAAAGCTAACTACTTGGTTAACAACAACTTATTCGACGAATACTAGACTTCTTCCAGCAAGGTGCGGAAGGAGACATAGTGGTTGGCATAGCGGTCGGCCACCTGTTGTTGCAGGGCGGGCTGGTAGAGGCTTTGGTAGGTGACGAAATCTTCCATGGTCTGAAACCAGTACTGGAACGTGTAGGTAGCCCCACCGTTTTCTACCTCAGTCAGCAGTTTCAGCACATTCGACTGGAGGGGCAAACCCGTCGCCATCACGGCAGGTACGTGTTCGTCTTTCATCCAGCGGAGCCACTGCGGCTCAATCTGCTGGTCGATGTTGATGGTAATGTTGTAAAGAATCATGGATTGTGGGGCCGTGGACTGTTGAATTGGCCGTTTGTCCGTTTCTTTGCGTCCACATTATTTCTGAAAGACCTACACGATGTATACTGGATTAGTTCATGCCCATTCGGGGCTTCGCTGGGTGGCGTTGTTATTGCTGGTGGGGGCCGTGGTGGTATCTGCGGCGGGGTGGCTGGGCAAAAAACCCTTCACTGACGGCAACCGAAAACTGTATCTGTTCGCCCTCATCACGGTTCATCTGCAACTGGTGCTGGGCCTGGTTTTGTACTTTTTCCTCAGCCCAAAAGTTAACTTCAACGGCCTGGGCAACCGCGTTGTGCAGTTCTACACCGTACAGCACAGCGTGATTATGCTCCTGGCCATCACGGCCATCACCATTGGCTACTCCCGCTCGAAACGGGCTACGGATGCGACCCAAAAACACCGGTTGGTGGCCGTGCTCTACGGGATTGGCCTGGTGCTGCTTCTGGCCGGTATTCCCTGGGCGTTTCGTAATCTGGGGGCCGGAAACTAGTTTTTCAGGGGGTACGCCCGTAAATTTGTTTGGTAAACAACTACACGCTTCATGACCAAACACGTACCTGCCCTGTTTAAGCCTGGTCTGGCTCTTCTTCTGTTGCTGGCCTTTGTGGCGGGTTGCAAAGTGCAGGAATATCCGCCCGAACTCTGGAGCGTAAGCCCCGTTCGCTACGATATTGACCGGCCCATTGAATTGAAAGGGGCGCAGTTTGGCAGCAACCCCATTGTGACTTTTGGACAGGGGCAAACCGCCGTTCAGGCCACGGTCAAGGCCACTGCCGATGGGTTGCTGGTGGTGCTGGTGCCCCGCATCATGACCGGCCCCACTCAGATTCAGGTGGCCAACAGCCAGGGCGTTACCTCGCCGCTGGCCTTCACCGTCATTCAGCCGCAACCTACGCTAAATGCCCTCTCGCCCGCCAACGCCGCGCCGGGGGCCGTGGTGCGCATCACGGGCGGCAACCTGGATCGGCTAAAAAGTATTCGGTTCGACACCACGCAGGCCACTTCTTACACGGTGATTTCGCCCACAGAAGCCCTGGTAACCATTCCGCCCCAACTACCTCGCGGCATCGTGTCGTTGGTGGTAAGCACCGAAGGAGGACAGTTCAAAATTCCGTATCTGGCAGCGGGTACGCCCGAAATTATTGGTTTCCAGCCCAAACGTGTCCGCGCCGGACAAGAGATTGTGGTGCAGGGCCGCTACCTCACCGACGGCACCCTGCGCATCAATAACCGCGCCACCGCCGACCCCGCCACCACCCGCAGCACCGATACGGAACTTAGGGCCATAATCCCGCCCGATGCCAGTAGCGGGCGCATCAGCATCACCGTGTTCGACCGGCTCACCGGCTTCAGCACCGACAGTATTTACATTGTGGGTACCCCCGGCCTGACCGGAACCCCCACCCCGACAGAAGGCATCGTGGGCGACAAAGTGGTCCTGACGGGTGTAAACCTGGCCGATATCACGAGTGTACTTTTTGGCACCACCCCGGCCACGTTTCGGATTCTGAGCAGCACCCAAATCGAGGCCACCGTACCCGCCCGCACCCAGCCGGGCACAGCCACCATCAGCCTGAGCAGTTTGGGCGGCACGGTCAACACGGCGCAACCCTTTTTGTATATTCTGCCCCCCGCCAACCTGGTCATCACGCCTTTGCGGCGGGGAATCACCAAGCTGGTATCGGTCAGTGGCCAAAACTTGACGCGCATTCTGCAAATTACGCTCAACGGTCGACCGGTCACGATTCATACCCGCAACGAGGGCACCGATTTTCAGTTTTTTCTACCCGCCGAGGCTGTTAGCGGCCCCGTTACGGCCACCAACCGGGCGGGCACGGCCACGTCTGTACGGTCATTGACGGTAGTGCAAACCCCCACCCTCACCGATTACCCGCGCCGGTGGCCCGCCGGTGCCCGGATGGTGCTGAAAGGTACCTGGCTGCGCGATGCGGTGGTGCAGTTTTCGGGGGCGGCCAACCCCGCCACCAACGATGGCCGCAACGACGACCAGGAGATTTGGGTGCGTGTGCCCGACGATGCCACAACGGGGCAAATCAAAATCACCAACGATGCGCCTACCCTGTTCACGTCCGAGAGTTTTACGCCCGTGCGGCCTGTGTCGGGGGTAGTATTTACGCCCGCCGTGGGGCGCGTGGGCGAGGAGATTACGCTGACGGGGCAGTTTTTGGAAGACGTAACCGACATTCGGTTTGGCAACGGGGCCTCCCTCCCGGCCACATTTCGGTACCAGCCCAATGGCCAGATGAAAGTCATTATTCCGGCCAACGCCGTGGATGGCCCCATTTGTTTCACCAACCCGGCGGGCTACGCCTGCACCACCACGTCGTTCAATGTGCAACGGGTGGTGGCCGGGGTGGCGTTCAGCCCAAAAAGCGGGGCCGTGGGGGCAGAAGTGACATTTACGGGGCAAAACCTGACCGACGTGACCGAGATTCGGTTCGGGGGCGGGAGTTCGGGGGCGGCGCGGTTCCGGCTGGTGGGCAACACGATTGTTGCCACCGTACCCGCCAACACTACCACCGGCACCGTTTGCCTCACCACCGACGCGGGCACCGTTTGTACTACCGATGTCTTTACCGTCAGCAAATAAACCGGCAACGCACCTGCACGTTACAGCTACGGCGTAGCCCCCCGCCCTGAAGGGTGCCCGCTGGCGCGTCAGCTCGCCTTCGGCGTTACTCTTGCGCCAGCGGGCACCCTTCAGGGCGGGGGGCTACGCCAAAACCCGGCCACTACTGCGCCCGTTTCCAACGCAGGGCGTTGATGTTCTGGCCAATGGTGCGGCCTTCCTTCAGGCCCACCTCGTTGTCTTGCCGGGTATGGATGCCGCCCAAAAAGCGCGAGTACCCCGATTCTTCGGCGGCTTCCCAGAACGACCGGTAACTGCGGGCCTTGAAATCGACCCCGCGTTTGGTATCGCGCACCCGCCCCAGATGCGAGTCGTCGGTGAAGGCAAAGGCTGACCCAAACAGATCGGTGAGCACAATGGCCGTAGCTGCCGATTGTGTGGAGTGGCCGGAGGCGAAACCGGGAAACGGCGGCGCGGGCCAAAACGGCACCCAGTTGGGGTCAATGGCGCGGCGCACGAAGGTGTAGGGCCGCTCATTGTTGAAAGCGTATTTACATTTCCAGCAGGCAATAAAGGCATCATTGACGGCAATGCCGGTGCGGGCGAAGGTCTCGGCAGCTTTACCCAACCCCACTTTGCTGGTCAGGATGGCAATGCGGGCCAAATTGTAGGAGTGGCCGGGCGGCGTAAAGGTTTCGCTGGGGTCATCGGCCCACCAAACGGCAGTTTCTTTTTCGGCCTGCGAAAGCGCGATGTTTTTGGCATACACCTCCAGATACTGCGCAAAATAGGGCGAGGCCACTTGGGTAGACACCGTTAGGGGCATGGGCATGGGTAAGGCAGCGGTGGAGGCCAGCATGGTACGGTTTTTTCCCCAGTAGGGCTGCATCGGTATTTTACGCCCATTTTCGGTGGGTCGCCACGTACCAGGCTCGCTAGAGGGCACAAAATCGGCGGGGAAATTGCGGCTGTAGCCCTGGTGCCCACCGTCGGTTTTCGACCACTCGAAGATGGCCTGGCCCACTTTCTTGCCATAAGCCGCCGACCGCTCGTTCCGGGCCGCATCGGGCTGTTGAAACCGGGAGAAGAGCACGGTTTCCAACGAGTCTATTTTGGTTTTATAGGCCGCACTGGTGTTGGCAAACAAACCGCGCAGCACCTCGGCTTGGGCCGCATTAGCACTCAAAGCCCAATTGTAGGGCTGGCCTGTTTCGGCCACGGGCAACGTGGCCCCGCCCTGCAACTGCCCCACAATAGACTGGTTGGCGGGCAACCCACCCACCACGGCTTCATACAGAGCCACACCCGCGTAAGAGAACGTGCGGGCCGCCACGGGGGGCGTTTGGCCGGGGCTGTTGCGCACCAGTTGCAGGTGCATACTACTCCACTGAAGAGCTACATCGGCGGGGTAGCCCTCGGCGGGGGCTTGCTGAGGGGCCAACGCGGGTTGGTCTTCGTTGGGGCGGCAGGCTTGCAGCAGCACAGCAGCACCCAGCACCAGCAGGTAGCGGCGGCCAGGTACGTATGCAACAACGCGAGGCCGGTTAAGGCCAAAAGAAACAGGTAGTGATACAGGCATAAGGCGATCAAGTTTGCGGGTAGCCCCGACATCCTGTCAATTTTGTAAGCAATTAGTTTGCCAATCGTATTTGAAGAAATCGCGGCCTCTGGTCACAAGCAAAAAACCCAATTAGCCAGTTTTACCGTGGTTTGCATTAGTTTGCGGCTTAAAGCAACTCAACCAGACCCGTTTAGCCCGATTTTTGCTCCATGCGCCTCCCCTCCATTTTTCTGCTTTTGCTGGCCCTAACCAGTTTACTGCCCCCGGCCACGGCCCAGAACCGCCGCCGTCAGTTAGCCAACACGGCATCAATGCCTTCGCCACAGGCCCCCCTCCCGGTGATGATGGCCCCGCAGGCGCACCTGCTGGAGGGCGTGACCATGAACAGTTCACTCCTGAACCGGGGCGTGCGCTACTCCATCTACCTCCCCCCCGACTATTACGCCTCCAACCGCCGCTACCCCGTGGTGTATCTCCTTCACGGCTACTCCGACGATGAAACGGGCTGGACCCAGTTTGGCGAAGCCGACCGCCTTGTGGAACAGGGCATAAAGTCAGGTACGTTGCCGCCCATGATTGTAGTCATGCCCGACGCGGGCGTGACCTGGTACATGAACGACTACCAGAACAAAACCCGCTACGAGGATATGTTCGTGACCGAACTCATCCCGCATATTGATTCGACCTACCGCACCCGCCCCAAACGCGACTACCGGGGCCTATCGGGCTTGTCTATGGGGGGCCACGGCGCGTTGCTGCTGGCCATGCACCACCCCGACCTGTTTGGGGCCTGCGCCGCCCTGAGCGCAGCCGTATATACCGACGAAACCATAAAGACGATGGCCCCCGACCGGTACAATTCCGTGTTTTCATTTTTGTTTAGCGGCCCCGTAACCGGGGAAGAACGCCTCACGGCCCACTACAAACGCAACAGCCCGATGGTGCTGGCCACGTCGGCCCCGGAAGGCGACCTCAAAAAAGTGCGCTGGTACCTGGATTGTGGCGACGACGATTTCCTCTCTACCGCCAACGCCACCCTCCACACCGTTCTGACCGACCGGAAAATTCCGCACGAATACCGCGTTCGGGATGGTGCCCACACTTGGACCTACTGGCGCACGGGCCTGCCCGCCGCCCTGGAATTTATTGGTACCGGTTTCCACCGATAAAACAGATTCGTTAACCGTTTTCATGACCCTGATTCTCGACATTGGCAACTCGGACGTGGTGGCCGGGCTGTATGCCAATGATACCTGGCTGCACCTGGCCCGCACCCCCAGCTACCCCGCCCAGTCAACGGCTTTTTACCAGGCCAACCTGCGCCTGTGGCTGCTGGAAGCCAACCTGACCCTGAGCCAGGTACGTTCGGCCACCATCAGCAGCGTGGTTCCCGACCTGACTGGCCCCGTTGGGCAAGCCGTAGGCGAGTTGTTTGCCCTGGAACCCACCCTGATTGATGCCAGTTTGTATGCCCGCTTGCCCATTACGGTGCTGCGGCCCAACGAGATCGGGACGGATTTGGTGGCCAATGCGCTGGCGGCGTTTTTGCGTTACCAAAAAGCCTGTATTGTGGTCGATTTTGGCACCGCACTCACCTTCACGGCCATCAGTGCGACGGGTGTTATGCGGGGCGTGGCCATTGCGCCGGGCCTGAAAACGGCCATCCGGTCGCTGTTTGCCAACACCGCCCAACTGCCCGACGTACCGCTGGAGGTGCCCGCCTCAGCACTAGGTCAGGATACGGTTCACGCCATTCAGGCGGGGGTGATGCTGGGCTACGAAGGGCTGGTGCGCAGTATGCTGGCCCGAATCCGAGCCGAGCTAGGTACGTCCGATTGCGCGGTTGTGGCCACCGGCGGGCTGGCCAACGCCCTGCCTGCCCTCCAAGATGAATTTACCGAAACCCTGCCCCGCCTCACCCTCGACGGCATTCGGCTGCTGGGCGAATTTGCACTACCGTCATCTAAAGCAGGCGGCAAGCGGTAAAAAGTCCCGTTGGGACTGGCAAAATTGAGGCCCACAGGGACTTTTCATGTTTTGTCGTTTGCTTTAGCTGACGGTACGCTCATCCGGCCCTCCGTTTCGCGGGGTCATACAACCGGCTGTTAATCTCGAATGGCTCGTTTTGAACCATGCGGCAAGCCGCAAACAACGGGTGGCGGGGGTGCAATAGGTAGTTGGCCATGCCGGGCAAAACGGCACTCGGCACCCGCACCAGGAGCGTGTCGGGCTGTTGAAGCCAGGGGAGCAAAAACGTTTGGGATGGCAACGGGCCAATGCTACCCGTGGCCCGCCACTGCGCCGGGAGTTGGGCCGGTTCGTAAATACGAACGGAGTCAGGTACGTCTATCGTGACCAGGTGGTAGTCGGGAATATGGCTGGGGTTGAGGTGAACCAGTATTTCCAGTAAACTCAGGGCTGGTGATTCGGTGGTGTAGAGCAGGGCAAACCCGCGCGGATTCCAGCGGCCACCGTACAACCCCGCGCCTTCTCCCGACAGGGGTTCCTGATGAAAAGGAGCCTGAACCAGGCGATAAACCAGCATTTTCGACGAATGAGGAGAGACGGAAATGCCTAGAAAAAAATGCCGTGCTCAATGCGTCCCAACACGTCGTCTACCTGCGTGAACCCGGCAATGGTGGTCAGGGCCTGCAAGGGGGTACGCCCGTCCAGTTCGCCCAGGGGGTAGCGCAGCCAGTCGTGCAGGGCCTGTTCGTTGCCGCCGTAAACCCGTGTGCCGTGTTCCACAATGGCCATCAGCAGGTCGGCCCGCTCTGCCGCCGGGTTGGTCAGGGCGTTTTGCCCCCGTGCCCGGTGCAGCGTACTCTCCGAAATTTGAAGCAACGGGGCCAATTCTTTCAGCGTCACGCCCAGCCGCGTGGCCAGTTCGGTCAACTCACCATCTGGTCGGGTAGGCTTAATCTGCACGGGCGGTTGGGGCTGAGATGCGGGAATTTCTACGGCTTGAGCAGGCATAACAACAGTTGATAACGGTCAATTGACAACCGTACAACTATCAGATGACGATAATGGGTTCCTCTGAGAAGCGAAAACAGCTACTCCGGCAACGTACCTGAGCCAGCAGACGGGGATGCTCGGTTGCCAGACGGGCAAAACGCCGATTACGCCGTACTTTTGCACGCCTGTTTGGCCGGTCAACGCAAACCCGGCGCACAGGTTCATTCCGAAAAAATCGCTTTAGATGTTAAGTGAACAAGAAGTACTCCGCCGACAAAAACGCGACGAACTGCTCAGGATGGGCATCGACCCCTACCCCGCTCCCCTCTTCGACGTGACCCACACAACCGCCCAACTCCGCACGGCTTTTGCCCATAAAGCCGGGCAGGATACGCAGGGCGGCTACGAACCCCACCTCGATTTTGCCACCGACCCCGCCTGGAATCAGGTACGTATGGCGGGGCGCATGATGGGTTTTCGTATCTCAGGCGCGGCTTCGTTTGCTGAAATTCAGGACAGCACGGGCCGCTTGCAACTCTATTTTAAGCGCGACGACATCTGCCCCGGCGACGACAAAACGCAGTATAATACAGTCTTCAAAAAACTGCTCGACATTGGCGATATTCTGGGCGTAGAGGGCAATGTGTTCACCACCATGACCGGCGAACTGTCGCTCTACGTGCGGTCGTTTACGCTGTTGGCCAAATCGTTACGGCCTTTGCCGGTGGTGAAAGAGGGCATAAACGAGCAAACCGGCGAGAAAGAAACCTACGACGCTTTCACTGACCCCGAACTGCGCTACCGCCAACGCTACGTAGACCTGATTGTGAACCCGCAGGTACGTGAGGTGTTCGTAAAACGCAGCAAACTGGTCAATTCGATCCGGCAGTTTCTGAGCCAAAAAGGGTATCTGGAGGTCGAAACGCCCATTTTGCAACCTATTCACGGCGGGGCAGCGGCGCGGCCGTTCCAAACCCACCACAACACGCTGGACATGACGCTCTACCTGCGCATTGCCAACGAGTTGTACCTCAAACGCCTCATTGTGGGCGGCTACGACGGGGTGTTCGAGTTTGCCAAAGATTTTCGGAACGAAGGCATGGACCGTACTCACAACCCGGAGTTTACGCAAGTAGAGTTTTATGTGGCCTACAAAGACTATAACTGGATGATGGACACCATTGAGGAGATGGTAGAGAAAGTGGCCCTCGACGTGGCGGGTACCACCCAAGTGACCGTGGGCGAAAATATTATTGACTTCAAACGCCCCTGGAAACGCCTTACCATGTTTGCCGCCATCGAGCAATTTACGGGCGTTGACGTGTCGGAGATGGACGAGGCCGCGCTGCGCGAAACTGCCCAAAACCGGGGCATCCGCACGGACGCGAGTATGGGCAAGTCGAAACTGATTGACGAACTCTTCGGCGAAGCCTGTGAGCCGAACCTGGTTCAGCCCACGTTCATCACCGATTACCCCGTGGAAATGTCGCCCCTGACCAAGAAGCACCGCAGCAAAGCGGGATTGGTAGAGCGGTTTGAGGCCATTTGCAATGGTAAAGAAATTGCCAACGCCTACTCCGAACTCAACGACCCCATTGACCAGCGGGCGCGGTTTGAAGAGCAACTGGAACTGGCCAAACGCGGCGACGACGAGGCGATGGCGATGGACGACGATTTTTTGCGGGCGTTGGAGTATGGGATGCCACCAACGGCAGGCGTGGGGCTGGGCATTGACCGGCTGACGATGATTATGACCAACCAGGCCAGCATTCAGGAAGTGCTGTTTTTTCCGCAGATGCGGCCCGAAAAGAAAGAGGAAGCCGCCACCGAGGCCGACTTTGTGGCCGCTGGCATACCCGCCGCCTGGGTGCCCGCCCTGCAAAAACTGGGCTACCTGACCCTGGCGCAACTCCACGCCGCCAGCCCCAACAAACTCTTCAATGACCTGGGTGGTGTGCGCAAAAAGCTAAAAATGACCGACGTACCCATGCCTACCCTAGCCGACGTTCATGCCTGGACGGGGCATATGTAAGTCACCCCTCCCTGATGGGGAGGGGCAGGGGGGTGGGGTGCAAACGCAAAATGCCCCGGCTGGTGAGCCGGGGCATTTTCAATGACAATTGGACGGTGCCCGATTGACTAGATCTTGCTGACCTTCACAGCGTTGAGGCCTTTCTTGCCGTCAACTACTTCAAATTGAACCCGGTCATTTTCACGAATCGTAACACCGTTCAAGCCGGTAATGTGTACGAAGATTTCACGACCATTGGCGTCGTCAACGATAAAGCCGAAGCCTTTGCTCTCGTTGAAGAACTTAACCACACCTGTTTGCATAATATTTGATAAAAAAAATTAGAGTAGTAAACACCCGGCTGTGAGTGCTTACGAGCATGAAACACAAAGGAAAGCAATATGTTTCATATTTAGCAAACTTTTTTCGATAAAAAAGCAGGAATACGCTAAAAAAACGCAAAATCTAGTCCCTTATGTCAACATTCCCCGGATTTAATCGTTATATTTACCAGCATTCAAGATTACAAGCGTATGGATCAGAGCCTGAACAAGATGAAATATTTCGTGGAGCAGCAAGCTTTTGGGGTTTGTGCCCGGCTGGGGCAGCGCATGAACATTTCGGCCAGCACCATCCGGCTGTACTTTATCTACACTTCCTGCCTCACCCTGGGGTCGCCGGTGGTGTTGTACCTCATTGCCGCTTTCTGGCTCGAAATGGGCACCCATGTGCGGCGCAACGCCAGCCCCACCTTCTGGGATCTGTAAATTCATTCGTCAACAAGTATTGGTAACGTACCTGCGCCCACCGGAGCAGGTCTTTTTTTGTAGAGCGGTACCGTGCTGCACGGCTCGCCAAAAAGTAAACTCTGCACCACCGGCAACAGCACCCGCGTCAGCTCTACGTAGGCAGCGGTAGGCACCGGCACCTTGCTGCACCCCTTCACCACCACTCGTGCGCCTTGGTACACCTCCGGGTCAATGGCCCGAATGCTATCGAAATACAGTTTTTCGTCCAGTGCCTGAAGGGTGCCAAATACCACCATGTGCGCGTGGGGTTGCAGGTGCAACGTCAGCAACATGTAGGCCCAAGTGGGAATGATGGCCTCTTCCGTGCAGGTGATGGCCACATTTTGGCCCGCATATTGGCTCCAGTTATGAGTTTTCAGGAACGCCCGAAAGTCCTTTTCTTTCAAAATCAGGCCCATAAACAGGTTCTGCGCTAAATCATAGACCACCCGTTCGCCGGGGTGAAAATAGTCTTCCAGGTCGAGCGTGACTAGGCCGCTGCTGGCTACGCGGTTCAAAATTGGTTCCGTTTCCATAAGGTAGAAACGGCGCACGGCAAATCAATAGTTTCCGGTATGGTGTTCGTTAGTTGGCCCAGTGCTACGCCGTTCTTGCTTACTTTTGGGCAACCAAAGCCCCGCCCGTGACCCGTTGGCCAACCCGCCGCCCGCGTCACCCGCCGTTTCCAATGACTGCCCCGCTGCTAGCCGATGCCCTCCGCCGCCAATTCGAGCAAACCCCCTACGGCCAACATCCCGCCGAACTCTACGACCCAATTCGGTATATTATGAGCCTGGGCGGCAAACGAATGCGCCCCCTGCTTACGCTCATGGCCGCCGCGCTCTTCACCGACCGGTGGCAGGTGGCCCTCAAACCCGCCGTGGCCGTGGAAGTATTCCACAATTTTACCCTCCTCCACGACGATATTATGGATCAGGCACCCCTGCGCCGGGGTCAACCCACGGTGCACCAGAAATGGAACGCCAACATCGCCATTCTTTCCGGCGACGTGATGCTGGTAAAAGCCTACGAGCAACTCCTCGATGTTGACCAGACGTACCTGCGGGCGGTGCTCACGCGCTTCGGCCAAACCGCCGCCCAAGTGTGCGAAGGCCAGCAGATGGACATGAATTTCGAGACCCGCCCCACCGTCAGCGAAGCCGAATATCTGGAGATGATTCGGCTCAAAACATCGGTGCTGGTGGGCTTTGCCCTCGAACTGGGCGGGCTGGTGGCCGGGGCCGATACCCAAAGCACCCACCACCTCTACGAAGCCGGGGTGAACCTGGGGCTGGGTTTTCAGCTAAAAGACGACCTGTTGGACGTGTATGGCGACCCCGAAAAATTCGGCAAACAGGTAGGCGGCGACATCATTGCCAACAAAAAAACGTTTATGCTCATCGAAGCCCTGGAACGCGCTACGGGCCAGGTACGTATGGAGTTGCTGGGCTGGCTGGCGCAGGAATCGTTCGACAAAACCGAGAAAGTAGCGGCGGTCACGGCCATCTACGACCAACTCGGCATCCAAGCCCTGGCCGAAACCCGCATCAATGATTATTACCAAAAAGGCATGGCCCACCTGGCGCAGGTGGCTGCCCCCGCCGCCCGAAAAGACGGCTTGCTGGCCTTTGCCAACCAACTCGTAGACCGCGAAAGCTAACTCCCTGAAAACATGTCTGTTACGTTGCTTTTAATTCTGGTCACGGTGGGCATCAGCCTGTGGGCCTGGAACAACCCCGCCCTCATGGATCGCTGGATCATGAACCCCTACGCGGTCTCGCACCGGGGGCAGTATTACCGGCTTGTTACGTCGGGTTTTTTACATGCCGACATGAGCCATCTGTTTTTCAATATGCTCAGTTTCTACTTCTTCGCGCCAGCCGTAGAACGGATTTTTAACCAGCTATTTGGCAACCTGGGCGGCGCGGTGCTGGTGGTGTTTTATTTGCTGGCCATTCTCGTGTCGGACATCCCCACGTGGTTGAAACACAAAAACAACCCCGGCTACAACTCACTGGGGGCATCGGGCGGGGTATCGGCCATCATTTTCGCCACCATTTTGGTGTTTCCGCTCCTCTCTATTTTCATGTTTTTCATTCCCATACCCATTCCGGGGTTCATTTTTGCCGCGCTCTACACCGCCTATTCCTACTACGCCTCGCGGCAGGGCAGTTCCAGCATCAACCACGATGCCCACCTTTACGGCGGGCTGTTTGGGCTGGTGTTTATGGCCGTGGCCTACCCCCCGGCCATCAGCAGTTTTGTGGAACAGGTGATACAGTGGCGACCTTTCTGACCAACGGCCATGAACATATCCCAACTGTTGCGCCAGCCCTATCCCGTGCCCGAAACGGCGGGGAACGAGTGGATTGTGGGCGGCTTCATCGGTGGGTTCTTGCTGCTGTTTCAACCCTTCGGCATCAGCGACTGGCAAACGCCCGACAAGATTTTTAAGATTCTGGGGTTTGGCATCATCACCACCGGAGTCATGCTCCTGGTTACGGCCACTACTCGCCAGCTACCCCGCTTTTTTGCCGAAACTCACTGGACGGTAGGCCGCGAAATCCTTAAAGTGCTGGCCCTTATCCTGCTCATCTCAATAGCCAACCGGGTATATTTGAGTTGGTTAATGGGCACGAGTCTGCGCGGCGGCTGGCTGTATGCTTTGGGCATGACGTTTCTGCTCGGCATTTTCCCTACCGTGGGCCTGGTGATGGCCAACTACATTGTTCAACTGCGCCGCTACCGGCAGGGGGCTAGTTCATTGTTGACCTACCCTCCTCCCGCGCCCGGCAACGTACCTGCCGCACCCCGTTCGGAGAACATCCCGAACCCCAACAACGACCCGATAACGCTTCTGGCCGAGAATGAAAAAGACAGCCTGACCCTGTTGCCACCGGCGTTGCTGGCCCTCGAATCGAGCGATAATTACTGCACGGTGCACTACCTGAAAAACGGATTGCCGACCAAAGAACTGCTCCGAAGTAGCCTCAGCCGACTGGAAACCCAACTGGGCGTGGGCACGGGCCTGGTACGTTGCCACCGGACGTACCTGGTCAACCTGTCGCTGGTAGAACGGGTTACGGGCAATGCCCAGGGCTACAAACTGCACCTGGCCAACAACCGGCTGACGGTGCCCGTGGCCCGCCAGTACAACGAAACGCTGGTGGCGGGCCTGAAACAAACCCGCTAGGTACCGGCGTAGCTCCCCGCCCTAAAGGGAGCCTTGCTTGCGCCCAAGTAGGCTTTCGCGCAGGCAAGGCTCCCTTTAGGGCGGGGGGCTACGCCGGGAACTTTCAGCTACGTACCTGACCCGTACCCACAATGACCCACTTTTCGGTCACTAGTTTTTCCAGCGCGAAGGGGCCACGGGCGTGGAGTTTTTGGGTCGAAATGCCCAGTTCGGCCCCCAGCCCAAAGCAGCCGCCATCCGTAAACCTGGTAGAAGCGTTGGCGTACACCGCCGCCGCATCAACGTCGGTCAGAAACCGGTCAATCACGGCCTGGTTGGCCGACACAATGGCCTCCGAATGTTTGGACGAATACGCCTGAATATGGCTCAGGGCCTCGTCGGGGCCGGAAACCACCCGGATGGCGCATTTGTAATCCAGAAATTCGCGGCCAAAATCGGTGGGGCGGGCGGGTTGCAGGTACGTATAATTCGCCTGTTTCAGAATGTCGAAGGCGGTTTCATCGGCGAAAATTTCGACCCCGTAGGCTAGAAAATCGGGCAGCAGCAGGGGCAGAAAAGTATCGGCCACGGCCGCATCGACCAGCACCGTATCGAGCGAATTGCAGACCGACGGGCGCGACACTTTGGCGTTAACCACAATCTGCGCCGCCATGTCCAGGTCTGCCGATTGTTCCACGTAGGTGTGGCACACCCCGGCCCCGGTCTCGATGGTGGGAATCTGGGCATTGGCCCGCACGTACTGAATCAACGACTCGGAGCCGCGCGGAATCAGCACGTCTACGTAGCGGGTGGCGGTGAGCAACTCGGCCACGGCGGCGCGGGTGGGGGGCAGCAACTGCACCGCCGCCTCTGGTACGTCGAATTCGCGCAGCACGGCCTGAATCAGCCCCACCAGTGCCCGGTTCGAGTAATCGGCTTCTTTGCCGCCCTTCAGCACACACCCATTGCCCGACCGCAAACACAAGGCCGCCACATCTACGGTCACGTTGGGCCGCGATTCGTAAATTACGCCCACTACGCCCAGAGGCACGGCCAGTTTTTTTAGCCACAAACCGGGTTGCAGTTCGCGTTCGGCCATCAGCAACCCGGCGGGGTCGGGTAGGCGGGCTACTTGTCGAAGGCTGTGGGCCAAGTCCTGAAGGCGGGCCGGGCTGAGGCGAAGGCGGTCTTTTTTGGGGTCAGCATCCGAAATCTGATCCAAATCGCGCTGATTTTCGGTCAGCACGGCGGGGGCGTTTTCGAGCAAAACCATAGCCAGACGGTCCAGCAGGGCCGTTTTCTGGCCATCGGTCAACCGCCGAACGGCTACCGCCGCCTGTTGGGTGTCTTGTAGTAAGTGAAGGATGGGAGTCATGGAAGGTAGGGTTCATCACTTTAGTATATTCTCGGCCTAACCCCCAACCCCCTGAAGGGTGCTTTTGCTGACGCAAGCGTACCTCTCTCGGAGCAAAAAGCCCCCTTCAGGGGGTTGGGGGTTAGGCCGAGAACAGTTCAAGTTACTTTTTTCAATTAATTACACTTACAGCAGCACAATATCGGTGGCGTTGGCCACTTCCACGTTTTGGCGGGAAGCCAGGCCGGATAAATCAAACGACGACAGGCGGGCTTGCGCCACGGCCAGGGCCAGGCCCGTATCGTCCACAATCTCGAACACTTCGCCCGCCGAAAATTCGCCCAGCACGGCGGTTACGCCCACGGCCAACAGGCTGCTGCGCCGTGCCAACGCGGCGGCGGCACCGGCATCTACTTCCAGCCGCCCCACCACCAAACTGCCGCTACCAAGCCACCGGCTGCGGGCCGAGAAGGTCATGGGCTGCGGTTCTATCTGGGTGCCCACGCTGCCATCCAGCCCTTTGATGATGCTGTCGGGTTCAGTCAGACCAAAAATTACCACCCTGATACCCATGCGCGTAGCCAGTTTGGCAAAGGTCAGTTTGGAAGCCATGCCGCCCAGCCCCATCGATGATTTATCGGTACGAACCACGCCAAAAACGGCCTCCGTGAGCCTGGGTACGTGCCGAATCAGGTTTCCGTCGGGGTCGAGCAGGCCACCCACAGAGGTGCAGAGCATAAGCACTTCGGCCCCAAACCCCACGGCCAGCAGCGTGGCCAGTTCGTCGTTATCCGAAAATTTGAGTTCGCGGCTGCTCACCACGTCGTTTTCGTTCACGATGGGCACAATGCCGTTGGCCCACAGTTCTTCATACGTGTCTTTCAGTTGCAGAAACTGGTCGCGGTGGGCAAAATGGTGACGTTCGCATAGGCTTTGGGCCACGGTTACGCCGTATACGTCGAAAAAATGGCTGTACAAATTCAACAGCCGGTGGTTGCCCACTGCCGCCGCCGCCTTGCGCTGGCTAATCTCGCCCCGGTAATTTTGGATGCTGCTGCGCCCCGCCCCCACCGCCCCCGACGACACCAGCACCACATGGTAGCGGTTGCGCAGGGCCGACACCTGCCGGGCAATGTCGGCCAGGGCAGGTTTGTTCAACTCGCCAGTGGGCGTGGTGATGGAGGCGGTGCCGAATTTGAGCACCAGGATGGGGAGCGGCATGGGGCAAAAGTACAGACAAAACCCGCCCGCCGGGTGCTTCCCGCCCCAACGGCGTGGTTTTGTCCGTACTTTTGGTTTCTCACTTTTTCTGCCTCCGAATGACTGTTTTCCGACAGACCCCGCCGCTCCTCCTACTTTTCTTACTCACCCTTGCCGCCCCCAGTCTTGCCCAGCAATCGCCCGGCAGGGTGCCCGCTTTCTTGCAGGACACCCTCCGTTCGGGCCGGTGGGCCGATTCCATTATGGCCCGGATGCCGCTGGAACAACAGGTGGCGCAGTTGATTATGGTAGCGGGCTATTCCAACCGAACTGCGGCTTACGAAGACTCGCTGGCGGCTCTGGTACGTACCTGGCAACTGGGCGGAGTGGTGTTTTTTCAGGGTGGCCCCGTGCGGCAGGCGCGGCTTTCCAACCGCCTTCAGGCCGTTTCGGCAGTACCGCTTTTGTTGGCTATGGATGCCGAATGGGGGCTGGCCATGCGTCTGGATAGCACCGTGCGGTTCCCCTACCAGATGACGATGGGGGCCATGCCGCCCGCCGCCGACAGCCTTATTTACCAGATGGGGGCGTTGTTGGCCCGGCAGTCGCGGCGGCTGGGCATGCACGTCAATTTTGCGCCCGTGGCCGACGTGAACAACAACCCCAACAACCCGGTCATTAATTTTCGGTCGTTTGGCGAAGACAAATATGCCGTGGCCCGCAAAGCCCTGGCCTACCTCAACGGCATGCAGGACAACGGGCTGCTCACCAGCATCAAACACTTCCCCGGCCACGGCGACACCGGCACCGATTCGCACTACGACCTGCCGCTAATTACCAAGAGCCGCGCCCAACTCGACAGCCTCGAACTCTACCCGTTCCGGCAACTGATTCGGGCCGGGGCGGCGGGCGTGATGGTGGCGCACCTGAGCATTCCGGCCCTCGACACTACCCGAAACCGCCCCTCCACGCTCTCGCCCCAAATTGTGACCAGCCTGCTGAAAAATGAGTTGGGTTTTGGCGGACTGATTTTTTCCGATGCCATGAACATGAAGGGCATGACCAAGTTTTTCCCCTCCGGCCTGGCCGACCGGCGCGGCCTGGAAGCGGGCATGGACGTGCTGGAATTTACCGAAAACATACCCCTCGCCATTGGCCAAATCTGCCGCGCCGTAGACGAGCGAACCCTGCCCGTAGCCATGATTCGGAGCCGGTGCCGCAAAATGCTGCTGGCCAAATATTGGGCCGGGCTGCACACCTACCGCCCCGTTGACCTCACTAACCTGGTGGCCGACCTGAACCCGCCGCAAGCCGAAGTCCTGAACCGCCGCCTCACCGAAGCCAGCCTAACGGTACTAACCAACAAACGCAACTTATTGCCTTTGAGACGGTTAGACACCCTTCGCGTGGCCTCAGTATCGGTGGAAGCCGCCGCGCCTACGCTGTTCCAAAACCGCCTCGCCGATTATACCAGCGTGACGGCCTACACCATTTCGTCTAAATCATCGGAAGCCGAACAAACCGCCCTGCTCGACTCGCTGGGGCGGTTTAACCTGGTGGTGGTGGGCGTTCACCTGAATAACATTCGGCCCGGAGCCAACTACGGCCTCCAGGTACGTACCGCCGCGCTGGTGCAACGCCTGGTGAACACAAACAAGGCCGTGGTGGCGGTGTTTGGCAACCCCTACGCCCTGGACCGCCTACCCGACCTCACCAACGCCCAGGCCATTGTGATGCCCTACCAACTCACGACCCACACCGAAGACCTGGCGGCGCAGCTTATTTTCGGGGCCGTGGGCGCGGCGGGGCGGTTGCCCGTAACCGTGAACCAGAGTTTCCGGCTGGGCGATGGCCAAACCGTTTCGCCCATTGGGCGGCTGCGCTACGGCATTCCCGAAGAGGCGGGCCTAAACGGCACGTACCTGGCCCAACAGGTCGATTCGGTGGTGAACGTGGGCCTGGCGGCGAAGGCATACCCCGGCTGTGTGGTGCAACTGGCCAAAGACGGGCGCGTTATTTTTCGCAAAGCCTACGGCCAACATACCTACGATACCCGCCTGGGCGGCGGGGCCGAAACCACCCGGCTCGATGACCTCTACGATTTTGCGTCCGTCACTAAAATCACGACCTCCACCCCCGCCCTCATGCGGATGGTGGATGCCGGGCTTTTCAACCTCGACGGTACGATGGGCGAGTATTTGCCTGCGTTCCGAAAAACAAACAAAGACACGCTACGGTGGCGCGACGTGCTGACCCACCAATCGAAACTGAAAGCCTGGATTCCGTTTTGGCAAACCACCAAAAACCCCGACGGTTCGTTTAAGCGCAAAACCTTCAGCACCACCCGGTCGGGCCGCTACCCGGTGGAGGTGACAGACAGTTTGTTTCTGTTCAAAAAATACCGAAAAACCATTTTTAACGAAATAAAAAACTCGCCCCTCAACGCCAAAAAAGAGTACGTCTACAGCGACCTGTCGTTCTACCTCTACCCCCAACTAGTGGAAAACCTGACGGGAATGCCCTTTGAGACGTACCTGAAAGACAGTTTGTACCGCCCGTTGGGGGCCAACACCCTCACCTACAACCCACGCCGGTTCTACCCCCTCAGCCGCCTGGTGCCCACCGAATACGATTCGCTGTTTCGCAAGACGCTCATTTGGGGGCGCGTGCATGACGAGGGGGCGGCCATGCTGGGGGGGCTTTCTGGCCATGCCGGGCTGTTCGGCACCGCCAACGACCTGATGAAACTGACCCAGCTTTACCTGCAACACGGCAGCTACGGCGGGCAGCAGTTCATCCGGCCCGAAACCATCACCGAGTTCACGCGCTACCAATTTCCCGAACGGGGCAACCGGCGCGGGCTGGGGTTCGAGAAAGCGGCCTATGTCTACAACGGCAATGCTCCGCGACTGGCCAGCCCGGCTAGCTACGGGCATTCGGGCTACACCGGCACGTTCACCTGGGTTGACCCCGCCGTGGGGCTGAACTACGTCTTCCTCAGCAACCGCGTATATCCCACCCGCAACAACAACAAGATCAGTGAGTTAGGCATCCGCACGGGCGTGGCCGATGCGTTCTACCGGGCCATCCGCCGGGGAATTTGAGGTTTACCCGAAATCTACGTACCTTTGCGGCCTTAATTTAAATCAAATCAAGTGTATCATGTTCCAAAAGAACTACGAAACGGTGTTCATCCTGACTCCCGTTTTATCTGAATCTCAGATAAAGGACGCCGTTGACAAGTACCGCACCCTGCTGACCAGCAACGGGGCCGAGCTTGTGAATGACTACAGCATGGGTTTGCGCAAACTGGCGTACCCCATCAAAAACAAAAACACCGGTTTCTACCAGGTGTTCGAGTTTAAATGCGACCCGACGTTGATCGAAAAACTCAACATCGAGTACCTCCGCGACGAGCGCATCATCCGCGACCTGACTACGGTTTTGGACAAACACGCCATAGACTACAACGACCGGAAGAAAAACGGTTTGGTGGGTAAGAAAAAAACAGAAACAGCCGACGCGAAATAACATGAGCCTCCAGAACGAAACCATGAACAGCGGCGATGTCCGCAAGAAATACTGCCGTTTTAAGAAAGCGGGCATCAAGTACATCGACTACAAAGACCCCAACTTTTTGTTGAAACTGCTCAACGATCAGGGTCGTATTTTGCCCCGCCGCATCACCGGCACCAGCCTGAAATACCAGCGCAAAGTGGGTCAGGCCGTGAAACGCGCCCGCCACCTGGCCCTGCTCCCCTTCGTAGCCGACTCACTGAAATAGCCCCGCACACATGGAGATTATCCTCAAAACTGACATTACCGGCGTTGGGTACAAGAACGACACGGTCACGGTGAAGCCGGGCTTTGGTCGCAACTACCTCATCCCGCAGGGCTTCGCCATGATGGCCACGCCTTCCAACAAAAAAGTGGTGGCCGAAAACATCCGACAAGCCGCCCACAAGGTAGAGAAAATCAAGAACGATGCCCTGGCCATTGCCGAGCAACTGGGCGATATGCGCTTGACCATCGTTGCCAAAGCGGGCGAGAGCGGCAAAATTTTTGGTCGTGTAACCAACACCCAGATCGCCGACGTACTGCGCGAAAAAGGGTTCGACATTGATCGTAAGAAGATCACCATCGAGGACGTGAAAACCCTCGGCGAATACACCGCGATGGTTGACCTTCACAAAGAGGTGAAACACCAGATCACGGTAGACGTGGTAGGCGATTTGTAGAGACGCATCCTTGCGTCTCAGACCCTGGATACGTTTTTTTGCGTGTCCAGGGTTTTTTTGTGGATTATCATCGAACAAACGTATCCAGCGGCTGTGTATCCAGCGGCTGAGACGCGATGTATCGCGTCTCTACGATAGGCCATGCAATTTCGTACCGAACTCACGCCAGATGTTTTTTTGCGGCCTATTGGGCTGGATGACCGGCTGGTGACGTTGGGGTCGTGCTTTGCCGAGGTGATGGGGCAACGCCTCACCGACCATAAACTGACGGTGCTCAACAACCCCTTTGGCACGGTGTTCAATGCCGTTTCGATGGGCAAATTGGTGGCTATGGCCCTGAAATGTACGCCCGGCAACGTACCTGGAACACTGTTGGACGAAAACGGGTATGTGCAACGCGATGGCCTATGGTTTCATTACGATTTCCACTCGTCTTGCTGGGGCCATACCCGCGCCGACCTGCAAACCCGGCTCAGCCAACGGCTCCTGTTGGCGGGGGAAGCCCTTCGTCGGGCCAATTGGCTGCTGCTCACG
>JAYUKZ010000441.1:0-5715 GCA_043763995.1 Fibrella sp. | reverse complement strand
TTCAACTGGATGGTCGTGTAGAGCGCGGGGCCGGTCTCGATTCTGAATTCGGTTGGCTCAATCAGGCGCAGATACCCCCGCACGGTCAGGGGTTGGTTATGGACGTTGGCCACGCACTCTACCCGGTTGTTCAGGCTGAAAACGACCTGTTTCGTAGAGTCTTCGTTGATGGCACGAATGCTTTGGGCCGATGCGACGAGGCCGGGCAGAACTAGCAGGAGGCAGATGAGGCGGGTCATAGGCGTTCGTTTAGCGTCAGCAAGTTTACGTAACCGGCTACTAAAGTTGGCATTTGGTTTGTGTTAAATTTGGTTAACTTGCCAGCCGATCCTGTTAGTTGTTTCACCACCACGGCTTCTTTCATGAAATTTATCGCTACGTTGCTCATAATCAGTACCCTGTCGGTCTCCACCGCGTTGGCGCAAAGCCAGATTATTGTTCCCGACAATACGCCCATGGCTATCAGTGCCGAGGGCGGAACGCTGAACCTGTTTTTGGGCCAAAGTACCACACTGGCCAATGGTTCATCGGCCAACACGTTTTTGGGGGCGCAGGCGGGCCAAAGCAACACGTCTGGGTCGCGCAACACGTACCTGGGCCTAAAGGCGGGTTTCCCCAGCACCACCGGGTCGAACAACACATTTGTGGGTTTTGAAGCTGGGAAAAATAACGTAAGCGGCAACGATAACGTGTTCATGGGCTACCACGCCGGCGAACTGCTGCGCGGGGGGCGGGGCAACAGTGCCATTGGCGCGGGGGCCGGTGCCACCGACACCGACGGCACCGACAACACGTACCTGGGCAGCAATGCGGGCAGCACCGGCAAGGGCCTTTCCAACGCTACCGCCATTGGGGCCAACGCCCGCGTGCTGAGCAGCAACGCGCTGGTGCTGGGCAACGGGGCCAACGTGGGCATCGGCACGTCGTCGCCCCAAAGCCTGTTGGAACTCACGGCCCGCGCCGAAAACCAGAGCGGTCTTCGGTTTACCAACCTCACGGCCAACTCGGCAGCCCAAACGGCAGTAGCCCAAAATTTCCTGACCCTCACCGACAAAGGCGATGTGGTGCTGGCCAATAAACTAACCACGAACCAACTGGTTGTCAGGACAGAAATGTCCGGCGAATGGGCCGATTTTGTCTTCGCTAAAAATTATAAGGTACAGCCCCTGGCCCAAACCGAGCAATACATTCGCCGAGAAGGCCACCTACCCGGCATACCCGCCGCCGCCGAGATGGCCACTACCGGCGTTGACCTGACCCGGTTGCTGACAGTGCTGGTACAGAAAAACGAAGAGTTGACGCTTCATCTGATTCGGCAGGAGAAACAAATCAAAGCCCTTCAGGCCAAACTGAAAAACCGGTTGCGCCGGTAGGCAACGTACCTGTATGCAAATAGCCTTTACCCCCGCAGCACCGGCTCACCGGCTACGGGGGTTTTTTTTCGGGGTGAACCTTCGTCCGCTTTGTGCGTTTTGGATACGTGCCATCCGAACAGACACTCGGTGCACTGCCTACCATGAACGAGTTGATGAACGATGTGCAGGCCCCCGCCAAAGGCCCCCTTTCCTGGCCGGAAGCCTGGCAGCAGCCCCGGTTTCGGCAGTTGGCCGTTGGTGGGCTGGGGCTGGTGGCGGGGTTACTGGCCATCTGGCCCTGGTATTTGGGGTTGATTGAGGCCCGCCCCGGCCTGGTACTTTCCGACCCGATATTGACCTACCTGCCCCGGCGCGATATGTCGTTGCCGGTTTTCTTGAGTTTGTGGGGCGCGGCACTACTGCTGATCTACCGGGTGCGGCAAAGCCCGTTGCTCTACCTCCGGTTCATCTGGGCCTATGCGTTGCTGTTTGTGGCCCGCATTGTCAGCATTGGCCTCACCCCCCTCAACCCGCCCCCCGGCCTGCTGGAACTCCGCGACCCGCTCAGTAATTATTTCTACGGCCAAAAATTCATCACGAAAGACCTCTTTTTTTCGGGCCACACGGCCAGTATTTGCCTCATGGCCTTTTGCCTGGTACGTCCCCGCGACCGGTGGTTGGTTTTTGTGGGTACGGCGGTAGTGGGTATCGGCGTACTGATTCAGCGGGTGCATTATACCGCCGACGTAGTGGCGGCACCATTGGCGGCCTACCTCGTTTATCGGCTAACCTGCCGCCTGCTAAACAAGGCGTTGGCCCCCCAAAACGCCGGGTAGTTTAGCGGTACTTTTGCGCCCATGCCCACCAAATTTCTTATCCTGCGGTTCTCGTCCATTGGCGATATTGTGCTTACCACCCCCGTGGTGCGGTGCCTGAAAGAACAGGTTCCTGGTGCCGAAGTGCATGTGGCCACCAAGCGTCAGTTCGCCGTATTGCTGGAAAACAACCCCTACCTGGCCGGGCGGCACTACTATGATGGCTCGTTGCCCACGCTGGTCAGTCAACTCCGTGCCGAACGGTTCGACTACATTATTGACCTGCACAACAACCTCCGAACCCGCCTCATTCGGTGGCAGTTGGGCGTTAAAACATATGCGTTCGATAAACTGAACTGGCAAAAATGGCTCTTGGTACGTCTGAAAATCAACACGTTGCCCGACCGGCACATCGTAGACCGCTATCTTAACACGGTGGCCCCGCTGGGGGTGCGAAACGACGGGCAGGGGCTGGACTATTTCATTCCTGATAACGATCAGGTTGAGCCGGGTCGGCTACCTCAAGCGCACCGGGCGGGCTACGTGGCTTTCGCCATTGGCGGGCAGCATACCACCAAAAAACTTCCCTTGTCCCGGCTTATCGAATTGTGCCAAAAAATAAACTACCCCGTGGTGCTGTTGGGCGGGCGCGAAGATCGGGCCACGGGTGCCGCTATCGAATCAGCGTTGGGAGCCGGGCATATTTACAACGCCTGTGGGCAGTATAACCTGAACCAATCGGCCTCGCTGCTGGCCGGGGCGCGGGTGGTGTTCAGCCACGACACGGGCCTGATGCACATTGCGGCGGCTCTCCGCAAAAAGGTGTATTCGATCTGGGGAAACACCACACCACGGTTCGGGATGTACCCCTACAATACACCTTATACCGTGCTGGAAAACAACATGTTAGCTTGCCGACCCTGCTCGAAAATCGGCTACAACGCCTGCCCACGCGGCCATTTTCGGTGTATGAACGACCTTGTGTTCGACTTCGATATTCCTGAGTTGAGGGGAAAGTAGCTCTTTTTTTGCCGTAGCCCCCACCCCCCTCGACGCAAGCGTGTTGTATTCGGCGTAGGGCGGAGGCTTGCCTCCGCCCTACGCCGAATACAACACGCTTGCGTCAGCAAAGGCCCTCTTCAGGGCGGTTCCCCCTTCGGGGGTCAGGGGGCTTCTACTTTATCGACAGCAAATACCCGATGGTGAAGTTCGCGTCCCAGTCGAAGACGAATTGTTGGCAACCGGTGGCATCGGCTATACCCTTGTAGATGTTCAGACCCGCTTTTTGTTTGGCATTTTCGCCGGTGTAGGCGGCGGGCAGCTTCAAAACGGTATAGCGTTCCTTACCCACACGTACCTGCTTGGCCAACTCAAACGGGATGCCGCCGATTATGAAACACGTCTTGCGGCGGTCGGCGGGGATCTGTTTGGCTTTGGCTTTCACCTCCTCGTATACCTTGCCGTCTTCGTCGTTATTCTGGAAATATTTGGCTCCGTAGGTCTCCAGGGCCTTCACCTCGCCGCCGCTTTTCCAGGATACTTTGGTGTTGCCCGACCCAATATCAACCACAAAGGCCGAGTCGTCGAATTCGGCGGGAAGCACCGCCCGCAAGCCCAACCGGCCTTCCTGTTCAGGCGTGACCGTGTTGACTACGTAGTTGAGAGCCTTCAGGTTTTTGATGATTTTCAGCGTCGTTTCGGCTTTCATGGCTCCTGAACTGACCACAAACTGAATCTCGCGCCCATTCACCCCAAAATCCAGCATCTTGGCAATGTACTGTTTCAGCCCCGCCCGGATGTCGAGGTCGGTGGCCATGTTTTCCAGCACCAGGCTGTTGCCAAAATCGGCTTTCTCCAGTTTCCAGCGTTTTTGGTCGTCAATCCGAACAATGAACGAGTTGAAGCCACTAGCTCCCAGTTCCACCACACCCTTCATTTTGCCACCCTGTGGTTCGGCAGCCCGGAAATTGAACGCCGCTCGTTCGCCGCCAGTGGCCTCATTTGCCCCCGCCGCCGACGTACCTGGCGACGTACCTGGGGCCGTGGCCGAAGCTTCGGTATCGGTTCCGCCGGTTGTGCCCGTGGCCTGGTCGGTTTGCGGCAGGGTGGGGGACGTGGTTGTGGTTTGTTCGGTTTGGTTGCCTTTTGTGAAGCGGGCCAGCAGGTCAATGCCGCCCACGTATTTGAGGCCCAAGTAAATCAGGCCCAGCACTAACACGGTGATAATGAGGCGACCCGCCGTTGTCAATCGGTTCATAGGAGTGAAAGGTTTGAGGGTTCTGTTGGGAAAAAGTAAGAACGTCAGTCGAGCAGGCTGCGGTAGTTTTCGTCTTTGGGTGGGTTAATAACCCGTGCTTCCAGAGGCCGGTCGGTGGCGGGGGCGTTGAGTTGCACCATCGAAAACTCGCCTTTGTTGTAGGCTTCCAGCAGGTTTTGGCCCTTGTCGGAAAGCATTCCGTTCTGAATATCCACGCCGTTAATGAAGTCCATCGACAGGTCCATGGCGCGTTTCATTTCGCCGAGTTTTTTGCTCATGTCGTCCTGGATATACTCCATCGACTCGTCGAAGTAAAACTTCTTGTCGGGGTTGCCTTTGAAGATGCTCACGGCGGTTTTCAGCGCGTTCGAACTTTCTTTCACAATTTGGTACTCAACCTCTTTCAGCTTTACTTTGATGTCGGTCTCTTTGATGAGGTAATCCGCCGATTTATTGACTTTTTCCATGAAATCGAGCACCAGTTTCATGTTGCGCTGTAGCGGAAACAGTTTCTCGTTCATCTCCTGCAACCCGGCTCCTTCAATAGTGGCCAGAGTGGCGGCTTCCTTCATGCCGGGGCGGGTGGGGGCCAACTCGTTAGCCTTGTTGGCTTCGGCAAACTTCTGTTTTATGTTGTCGTTGTTCTCGTTGATTTTTTTGTTCAACTTCACCAGTTGTCCGGCCAACGTATCGATCTGCCCCTGCATTTTTTCGCGCTTTTCGCGCAAATCCTGCACGTAAATTTTCATGATCGCGATGGGGTCAAGTTGAATGACCAGGCCCGTAACTTTCCGCATCAGCGATTTATACAGAAAAAACACTGCAGTGCGCACGTCGCGGCTGGTGAAGAGAAACACCAGCAGGGCCAGAATGCCAAGCAGAAACGCCAGATAGAGCGTGTTCTCGGTGGCCCGGATCAGAAACTCGACCACGCGGTTGAAGTAGACCAGGCCCAGCGCGGCCACGGCCCCCAGGGCCAGCATACCGGTGATGCCTTCGGGGCGGCTCCAGAATGACCCCCGGCTGGGTTCGGGGTTATTGCTACCGCTGGCTAGTTGTGAAAAATCGGGCGAGGCCATGTGTTTTGGGTGTTTAAAGGGGTTGGAAGTTATTTCAAATACGACGCAATTTTGGCTACGTCAGCTTTTATCTGGTCGGTGAAGGTGGCGTAGGTAGTCTCGAAATTGGCCCTATTCTGACTGATGCGGGTAGTTTGCTCGGTCACTTCACCGCCAATTTGGGCCAGGCGGTCGTTGTTTTTTACAGCCCGTTGCTGAAGGTCGGCCAG
>JAYUKZ010000440.1:0-22844 GCA_043763995.1 Fibrella sp. | reverse complement strand
CTCTCTGAAACGATCCAGCGCGGCGTCAACAACCCGCAGCTGATGGAGGCCGCGCTGGCACTCCACGATAACCACATCTGCCGGGGTCAAATTGTAGGGGCGGGCGGTCCCGCGTCCGGGCTTGCCTCCGCCCTTCGCCGAATACGATACGCCGCGTCCATCAATCCCAAATCTACGATCCACCATCCCAAATCCTTCCCTCACCGAATCTGCACGAACATTTTCAGGCAGAACAACGCTTTGCGAAACGCCCCGTATTTTTTGGTGGCCAACAGCTTTTTCTGGTTTTGGAAAAACGTGACCATGCGGAGCCAATTGTTCGGCAGGGTAAAACTTTGGTAGCTCTTTTCCAACCGGCCCAGCACCCGTTTTTCGTGGGTCAGTACGGGCGGGCAGGTGGCGTGGAAAAGGCCAATCCGGTGGCGGAGTTGGGTACGTTGCGCTTGCTTTTTCACTTTTTTCCGAACCCGTTTCGCCCCGTCTGCCGGGCGGGTTACGCCGAAAACGTTGTTGGCGTGTTGCCGATAATCGACCAGGACGGTGGGTAGGAAAAGCACCGGCTGCGAACACGCGGCCACAAAACACAGCCATTGGTCGTGCGGCATCGAAAGCGGAAACGGCTGGCACCGCTGCACCAACGGTTTGGTTAGAAGCATGTTATGGCCCGACACGTTGTTGCCGATGATGAACGACAGGCAGTTGCTAAACGTACCCAGTTGCCGCACGTTCGAAAAATTTACGCCCATAGGCTGGCCGTGCTCATCAATTAGCCGCGAGTCGGCATAGACCATCTCGGCGTGGCCCAGGGCCTCGGCCAGTCGTTGTAGTTTGGTGGGGTGCCAAATGTCGTCCTGATCGCAGGGAGCAATCAGGTCGCTCCGCGCCAGCAGCATCCCGTTCTCGAAATTACGGATATACCCCAGGTTAGTATCGTTAACCACCACCCGGATGTGGGGATGTTGGGCGGCGTAGTGGTTCAGAATGGCCACCGTTTCGTCAGTCGAGCGGTCGTCTACGGCCAGGATTTCCAGGTTGGGGTAGGTTTGCGCCACCAGGCTGTCTAGCTGCGCCCGAAGGAACCGCTCGCCGTTGTAAGTGGCCAACACAACCGAAATGAGGGGTTTTGAATTCAAGTTTGACGGGCAATTCCGTGCTTTAGAGCAAGTTGGACAGGTCAGAGAAAGCCTACTGTTTTGCGCGGCCGGTAATTGAATTAATATTGGAACCAATGTACGTCTTAAAGACGTACCGGACTAATGTAACAGTCTTTAGGAATGGACTCCCGGATCAAGCATACGCAGATCAATGGTGAGTATAGCGGGGGTGCCGTTGGGGTCTGTAAGGAGTGATACGCCGGTCATGGTCTGTGTGAACAAGAGTAGAACTCACCTTGAAGCTGCGAAAAAGTCTTTTCCGGTCAACGAAACCGTCTCCCAATAAAAGGCCCGCTAACTATACGATAGTCAGCGGGCCTTGTGTGTGTTGTGTGCTCCCGAAGGGATTCGAATTGGTCTTGATAATCAGTTAGTTGCAGTACATTTTTGAGATAGGGGACGGAATAGGGGACGGATTGGCAACAGGGGACGGGTCGTGTTCATTCTGTTGGGTGGCTTGTTTGGAGTGGTACAGATCGTGACCCACATCTGACACATTGCCTTACTTTTGCAGTAAGTCAAGTCTGGTGCGGTAACCGGTTCGTCGGTGCAGCACCTACTTGGTTTGGTCAGAGCCGTAAGGGTGGTTCCTGCGGCTCCGTGGGTCGGGTGGGTGGTTCCCCCGGCCCTTTTTTGTTGAGCGCATACCGCTCCCGCCTTTTGGCATTGCGCCTGTCGCGTTGCTGTTGCTCAACTACCTCATCAGCCTGTCGCTGTTGCTCAACTGCCTCTATGGTTCTGTTCCACAACGCTACCAGACCTTGCCGAAAAATAGCACTTAGTTTTTTCCGGCCCCGGTTAGCGGGCTGGTTCTCGCGGCTGAATCGGGTATTGATTCCGTCCTGCCAAATGTCAGTTCGTGGCATCGTTTCGTCCTATCGTTCTTCGCAGCTAATAACCGTTAAACAGCCGTTTATGTGCATCATTGACCATGCAATAAATTACCCTCCTATTTTTGACGGTACGCGTGAATTGCTGGGTCAACGGTCATGGTTACGATGAAACTATAGACTTTTGCCATAGCCCCCCGTCACGGTGTTATTAGGCTGTTTTCACGTGTTAAGATTATGCCGGGAGGTGGCTGCTACCAAATCATTGCCAAATCAAATGACATGGCCGGGAGGTAGCCGCCCGCGTTGTTCGGCGTTGAGCCGTACAAGGCCCGCCACGTCGAACAAAACGGGTTGACGGTGAATCCTGTTGAGCGAGCGCAGGAAGTTATGTACAAGGTTGCTCTGATCGTTCCTCAACAGGTGCGCGGCGCGTACTGGCCTACTTTCCTTTGACCCTTTGGCGTACCGTTTCCGCCCCCGCTCCACCTCGGCCAACAGGGCGGGGTTTTTGCGCAGGTCGGTGGCCGTTGGGCGTTTGCCCTCAATGACCGACCACGTTTGCCCAGGTGTTGACGGGCTGTTGGTGGGCATGGCTATGTAACGTTTTACTACATTCTCTTTTAACCGCGTAAAACGTCTCATACCCCCCCTTCGTAAAACGTTACAGTCTACTTCTAACAGGTCGTTCCACTTGCTACTGATTTGCGCCCGCAAGTCGGTACTCAGTCGGTAGTCGAGGCGGTTGGCTATCTGGTCGTATGCGTCCTTGAGGCGGTTGCGTTGTGTGCGAGAAAGTCCTGCCACGTCTGCTACGTTGTGGGCCTGGGCAATGGTCTTTTGCTGGTTAGCGGTCAATGCCATACCGGCAAAGTTTTCTTTCCAAAAACATTTGTCGAACGTGGTCAGCAACAACGTACCTAGCCAACTGAGCCGGTCGGGGTTGTTGAGGTCGGCCAGCGTAACGACCACCGGATGCTCGCCTTTGACCCCGTTGAGGTCTTTCATCGCTGTTACCCCTTTTTCGAATCGCAGCACGGTAGCAGGCGCGTTTTGGTGGGTGCCCTTGTCATACGCCTTGATGTAGAAGTCCGTACCAGGGTAGCGTCGTTCATACCCCGCAGGGTCAAAGTATTTTTCTACAAAGGGTTGGCCCTTACCGTAAAACAGCAGCCGGGTCAACACCTGTTCTACCGTTGGTGGCGCGGGGGGCAACAGCAGGTTAACCCCAAACTCGACGTTATGCACCGTTGCCGTATGGAGGTTGAGGCCCATATCGGTTTGCAGCCAGGCCAGCACGTCGAACAAATCCAGCCGCCCGAAGTCGTTCCAGTTCACGGCCCCGCGTTCGCAAAGGCTATTCCAACATTTATGCAGACTGCCCGTCACCTCCACGAAACCCGAATCGTATACGTGCCAGGTCAACGCGTGGTAGGTGGCCTTTTTGCCTGTTTTTTGTTCAAAACTGTTCAGTTGGTCAACCCATCGGCCCAACAGCGCAGGATGGGCTAGAATCCATTCGCTGAACCCTTTTTGGCGGGGTCGGCATTTTACAAAGTCAATCATGGTAAGGCATGGAAAGACAAACCCGGCTACTGATTGAGCCGGGTTTGTGGGGTGGTGTCCAGGTATGGTTACAGCAGCCCCCGGCCAAAAACTTCGGCCACAAAGGCGGCGCGGTGGTCGGGGTAGGGGTAATAGGCCGGAAAGTAGCGCAGGGTTATACGCCCGGCATCGGTGCTGAACCGTACCAACACGCCGTTGCGAATCCGTTGGCTGTTGCGCCCGAAGGTGAGCACGTTACCCAAATACACGTCAGGTACGTTGGTGGGTTGTAGGCCGGTGAAGAATTTCACCGAACGACCGCCGGTCTTTTTCTCGGTGGCCGTTCCGCGCAGAATCAGGTTGGCGTTTATCTCGTCGTTGAATCGTCTGTCCTCAACGATTAATTCACGCGGTACACGCACGAACCCCGGTTCGCAGGTTTGGACGGTGTAGCGGCCCCGTTCGGCATCCATTGCGAACGTGATGAGGTGCGAGGTTGGCAGGTACGTCATACGCCCAGGCTCTCCCCGGCTGTGCTCTTTTTGAAACGGCGGTGCTCTTTCTGTAAAGTCAGCACATCGTCGCGGCGGTAACGTACCCGGCCATTCATTTGGCGCGGCACGAGCACGGCGGGGCGGTCGTCGGTGTCTTTGGCCCAGGCGTGTAAGGTGGTGAGCGATACCCTCAGGTATTCGGCTGTTTCCCGGCGCGTGAGCAGGTCGGGCAGATCGGCCCCGGCTGGTGCTGGTGGTGTGTAGTTTGCCAGTTCAGAGCGAACCGCAACCCGTACCAACTCTGTCAGTTGATCGGGCGTAACTTGAACAGACGTGTATGTGCCAAACATGGGCTGTAACTGTTTTGGTTATGGCTCGCAAGTTGGCGGGGCTGGGTTCGAGGGTTATACCAGTGGTATGAAAGTGGTATAAACTTTAGTCAATTACGCGCCCATCGAGTATTGTCTGTAGTCTGTTAATGAACGTCTTACCGCCTTGTGCCTTGTAAGTCGTTGGTCTGGTTGAGGTACCGTACCGCCCCCTCATCGAGTCAGCAACATTTAGCGATTCCACGCCCAAAAATGCCGATAACTGATTTGCCAGTTCTTTCAAAGTAACTGGTTTGCTGGTATTGGCATCTGTGATACATTCCGACTTAGCCAACGCCCATACCAGTTCAGCAAGGTTTACTTTATCTTCTGTAAACCGCAGTTTTGCCCCCGGCTCCGTTGGTTTGGCATTGTGGTTGTGGTCTACAACCTCCGGGAAATCATAATTGGCGTATTCTTCCAATACTGAACTAACAGTATATTCGTTGGGGTCTATCTCATACCCGCCACATCTAGACTTAAAAAATGTACGGATTCGGTACATGATGTTGTCAAACTCCAATATTTCATTTTCGTAGTAATACTTTACTCCATCATCGGTTAGGTCACAGCTTTTATCAACGCGGGGATATTCTGAATAGAAAGTATTAAAGTCGAGGCCAGCCATATATAAATTGGGAAACATACCCAGTACTTTAGCTACGTAGATATTCAGTGACCGCGTTTTAAGATCGTCAAACTGCCCTTGTCTTAATTCTTTATCCAAGTTATTTATTACCCCAATACCTATATATGTGTCAACTTTACGTAAAACCGACAATGCCTTTGCCGTGTATGCCTCTAGGAATGGCTGGTTCTCAAATATGTTAAACTCTCCATAGATGTAATGCTCGCCAAATTCATCGACTATTTTTGTGTGTGGTCGTTCGATAATCAACTCCCTAACTTCCTTGGTCAGGGTTCTTACCCAGTCTTCGATAAGTAATAGGTTCGGGTACATCGGTTTGGGCTGGTTTGTTCTGTTGGTTTGGTCAGGTACGTTGCCCGGTGGTTGTGGGTCGGTTGCGTTGGCAATGCTAACATTTGCCAACAAAGGCGAACTTGTTACGTGGTACGTTGCCGGTGGTCGCGGGTTGGTCGGTGGCGAGGGGTTCCCGGTTATTTCCCGGTTAATGCGTGGTCAGGTACGTTGCCAGCCGTAGCTAGGCGGCGGTTTCGAGATCGCTGTAATGCAGTATGACCCGGCCCAGATCAACGGCGCGTACCTCGTTGGCGGGTAGGGTTTCAACGGCTACCGTGTCGCCTTTTGCATTGACAAATTCTACTTCATAGAGATTGCCCCCGTTGTAGATGTGTACGACGGTTCCAACGTCTCCCCGGTGCAATCCTTGTGCGGGGCGGTCGGTGAGCAGGGCTACTAAATCAAGTTCCTGAATCATGTTATGGGCGCGTCAAGGCGTGGTCAGGTACGTTGCTAATCGTTGCAGCAGGGCGGCGTGAAGGGTGGCCGGAACGTACCCGATTGCCCGGTCAATGTCAGTGACCGACAAGGCTATCAGGTTAGACAAACGTACCACCGATGTGGCCCGTAGCTGGTTTTCGGCATCGGGCGTTAACACCTCATCAAATTCGGCAACGGCCTGTTGTAGCTGTGTGGAAATACCACAAACCAAATAATCGCCGTAGCCCGGCATCTGCCGTAACAGCAGAACCGGGCGGGGTTTACGTGCCCCGTCCGATTGCTGAATGAACGCAATCGCTATATCTCCCTCCTGCATCGTTAACGACGGTTAGGGCTGGTCATGGCCGGTACGTCGCTGTAGTCGGGTTCGTCGTCACCATAGGCGCGGTTTAGGGCGGCGTGTGCCAGTAGCCGCCAATCGGCGCGGTCGGTGGCCTCTGCCTCCTGTTCCATCTTATCCAGTAGCCCGGCTACTAACGGGCTGTTGGCGGGGTCGAGGGTTCGCAGGTCAATCGTGAGCACGGCGGGGGTGCCGTTGGGGTCGGTAATCAGTGATACGCCGGTCATAGTTGTAAGGTCAAAGCTGTTATGAAGCTGTTATAAAATGGCAAAATCGGTAGTCAATGATACGCCGGTCACGGTCGTGAAGGGTTTAGGTTGGTCAGGCTGGTGTCAAGGTTTTCGCCCGGCGAATAACGGGCCGTGTCGAGGCGGGTTTGGTCGGGGTCGGTGAGGGTACGCTGGTGGGTGGTGTCTCGGTGATCGTTCCGGCAAAGTGCGGGTGATCGAGGTACAACAGCGCGTTTTGTTCCGACGATACTTTCAGGTAGCGCGAGAGCATCACTTCCGAACGGTGGCCGGTCATTTTCATAATGGCCGTAAGGGGCAACCCGGCCAAATACGCATTGGTGGCAAATGAACGGCGGGCGGTGTGGGTAGTCAGCAGTTCCCATTTGGCAACCCGGCGCGTGTTGCGGCCCCCTCCCTGGGTACGTGTCGATTCAACCCGTTCGGCCAACACCGTGACGGTTTGGGCGGCGAGTTTCCCCAAATCTTTCAGAGCCGTGTTCATTTGCTGGTTCGTCACGGCGCGGGGTGGTATACCTTCATACTTTGCCAGTATGGCCGTTACGTTGCGGTTGATGGGAATATCTACCCGTTCACCCGTCTTTTGTGTTCTGCATGAAAGGATGCGCCCCCCGTTCTTAATGTTTTCGGGCCGTAGTTCCGAGAAATCCGAGAACCGCAATCCGGTGTAGGCTCCAATCAGAAACAGGTCGCGGGTACGGTCGAGGCGGGGGTTGGTTCGCAGGTCGAGTTTGAACAGGTCGTTGAGTTCGGTATCGCTCAGGTAAATACTGTCTACGTTTTCCGTCATTTTTTTAAAGTCACGGTGTAGGTAGGCGGTGTTCTGGTGTAGCCCATCGTCGTGCGATTGTTTGAGCAGCACTTTCAAATCTTTCAGCAGTGCACCAACATAATTGAGTGATAGCCCCCGGCTGGTAAGCCATAGTTTGTAGGCCCGGTAGAAGTCGAGGGTAATGTCTGCATAGTCAACTCCCCGGCCTGTTGCCGTTGAAAAGTCATTCAGGATGCGCCGCAGTTTCAAATACCCGGCCAGCGTGAAGGCGGCGTAATGCGTCCCTTTCTTATTCAGCCTACGGCCTCCCTGCCCTTCGGCCACGAAACGGGCAATGTAGGCGGTGAAGGGTTCGGTGGTGGCTACCTCAACGGCGGCACGTTTGGGCCGGTACGCCGGAGCGGCAGCCTTGTTGAGTTCGCGGTCGAGGTGTTCTTTGATCGTAGTATTATCAATAACAGCCCCGGCCATTTGTAGGCGCGTCACCACCCGAATGAGCGCGGCCCGGTGCCGGTCGAGGTGGCCGTTGATTGTTTCGTGCTCAGATCGGAGTGCCTTATTTTTCTGATTGGCGTGGGCGCGTTGGTCGGTGGCGTTCCACTGGTAGGGTTCTACCGTCTGCCCGGTCGAATACTTGAACCGGCTGTTGTCGAATCGGTAAATGAGGTAAACCAGGGTTGGCCCGGTGGCGCGGGCATCTTTCAGCAGGAACCTAACGTCTTCCGTTGATGGGGTTTTCATTGTCTTACTTGGTTTGGTCAGTACCAAGTTACGAAAAGAAACAATGCAGGGGACGGAATAGGGGACGGATTTACTTTACTTTCTCGTATTTCTTTTGATTAACCCCGATAAACAAAAAACGCTAACTCGTTGAAAGTTAACGTTTTAATGTGTTTTCGTATTCGATAAAATACATAAAAAGTGCTCCCGAAGGGATTCGAACCCCTATCGTCGGTACCGGAAACCGAAATTCTATCCATTGAACTACGGAAGCAAATACTGCCCCTGGCAACGCTTTCCAGCGCGTTTGGGCCTGCAAAGATAGGGTTTTGCCGCCCCATTTCAAAAACACACTTCGGAAAAACAGCCTAACGTACCAGGCTACCCTAGTTGCTTCATCGTCTCATAATCGCCCACGTGTTGCAGATACAGGAAGTGGATCAGCAGTCCGTTCACGTTATTGATCAGCCGGTGCGCGTCGGGCAGCGTAGCCACCACCGACGTAATACGCTCTAGTTCAGACTCGTGGCTCATTTTTCTTTGGTGGAAGGCCATGATCTGGGCGCGGGGCATGGTCTTCTCTACGAAGTAGTAGTGCATGGCCTCGTCGCTGGTGCCGGTGCTGGGAAACCACAGGCGCGGGTTGAGTTTGGTTAACTCGTCGGGCCGGATCTGGAGGCCAATTTCTTCGCCTACTTCGCGGGCGGCGGTGTCGGTGGGGTCATCGTCAACGTCCACCATGCCTGCGGGGTGTTCGTAGGTCTGCGAGCCGTCGGAGATGCGGCGTTGACGTACCAGGACGACCCATTTTTCGCCCGTCTGGTCGTCAATCAGGCAGACGAGCACCGAGGCGGCGTGGCCTTTCAGGAAACAGACGGGCGGGATTTTATCGCCTTCGGGCGTGGTGGCATCCACCGTCAGGAGGGCAAAGAGCACTTCGCCGTTGTGGCGGCGGCGAATAAAATGATCGCTGATGCCGTGGATGGTGAGGCCATTGGTTTCGAGTTGGGCTTTCCAGAACTTAAATTTGGGGGCATCCTGTAATTCTTCCATTGGGTTGTGGGTAAACTGGCCGCGTGGGTGGCCTCGGAAAAGATTATGTTCACAAAGATACTGTTCGGCCTGTTGGCCCTGTTGCTGCTGGTGGTACTGGTGGCGTTGCTGGTGGGTTATTTCATCTCGGCCCCGCGCTACACCGGCCCCGTCTCCGACCATTTCAACGGCAGCACGTTTTTTACCCCCGCCAGCCCCGCGCCCCGTGGTTTGGGCGGCGTGATCCGGTGGCAACTCAACCGCGAGATAACCCAGCCCTGGCCCGCGTTTCAGGCCAACCCGCCCGGCAACGTACCTGTGGGGCGGGTGCTCGCCAGCCCGCAGGGAGCGTCGCCGGTACGGGTCACGTACGTCAACCACTCCACGGTGCTGCTCCAGTTCGACGGGCTGAACGTGCTGACCGACCCCATTTTCGAGCAACGCGTCAGCCCGTTTCAGTTTATTGGCCCGGCCCGCAGTTGCCCGCCCGGCGTGGCCTTTGCCGATCTGCCCAAGATAGACCTGCTGCTGTTGAGCCACAACCATTGGGATCACCTGGAAATTGGCACGGTGAAAAAACTGGCCCTCCGCGACCGCCCCCAAATTATCTGCCCGTTGGGCGTGAAGGCGTTTCTGACCAACGAAGGCGTGGCCAACGTAACCGAACTGGACTGGCAACAGGCCGTGCCCCTGAACGCCCGAACCAGGGTACATTGTGTGCCCGCACAGCACTTTTCGGGGCGCGGTATGTTCGACCGTGATGCTACGCTTTGGGCTGGGTACGTAGTAGAAAGCCAGGCCGTGGGCACAGTCTACTTCGCGGGAGATTCGGGCTACGGGCCTCACTTCGAGGCAATTGGCAAGCAGTTTGGCCCCATTCGGCTGGCCCTTATTCCCATTGGGGCCTACAAGCCTAACTGGTTTATGGCCCCCGTACACGTAAACCCCGCCGAAGCCGTGCAGATTCACCGCGACGTGCGGGCGCAACAGAGTGTGGCCATTCATTTCGGCACCTTCCCCCTGGCCGATGATGGTGAGCAGGAACCCGTAACCGATTTGCGGGTGGCCCTGGCCACGCAGGGTGTGGAACCGGCACGGTTCGTAGCCCTAAAAAATGGACAGGCAGTAAATTTTTGAGGGCGGTTCCAACGTTTTTTGGTAAAATCGGGTACTATACTCAACCAAGAGACTTGCCCGTTGCGGGCATCAACCCCAAACATGATGCGTAAACTGAGTTTGTTAAGTACCCTGGCCCTGCTGGTTGCCGGGCTGTTCAGTGCCTGTAAAGACACCTTTGTTGACCCCAGTATCGGCGTTTTCTCGGCTGATACCACGGCCATCAGAGCCTACGGCAAGGCCCAAAACCTCGCGCTCCTCCCCGCCGATTTGGGGGTCAGGTACGTGATTACCCGCGCCAACCCAACGGGCAAGCAACCCGTTAAAGCCGAGGAACTGGAGTTTTTCTACACCATTGCCAAACTAGACGGCACCCTGGTAGACGTGGCCCGCCGCGACACGGCCGTTTTCTTCCAGTACGGTCTTAACGGGCTACTGCCCGGCCTGGAAATAGCCTTCTCGAAAATGCGCGAGGGCGAAAAAGGAATTTTCCTCGTGCCCTCTTTTGCTGCCTTCGGGTTGCAGGGCATCACGGGCAAGCTACCCGCCAACACGCCTGTCCGGTTCGACATTACGCTGACCCGATCACGGTCGGAAGATGAGCAGATCGAAGATTTTATTAGTCGTAACAAACTGACTGTCAACGATAAACAAACCAGTGGACTGCGCATTGTGAAGACCACTGCCGTGCCCACGGGTGCCGCGCTGGTTGACGGGCAAAGCGTGACGGTGAAATATTCGGGCCGACTCCTGCGGGCCGACAAGCCGTTCGATAGCGGCACGATAGACGTAGCCTTGGGTCGAAACGGCGTGGTACCCGGTTTCGAGGGGGGCATCAAAGGGTTCCGGGTGGGCGAAAAAGGCACGGTGGTGTTTCCCTCGGCGTTGGGCTACGGCGTGCCGGGTCGTAGAGATGCCACCAACTCGTTCTTCGTCATTCCGCCCTACGCACCCCTGGCGTTCGATGTTGAGATTGTAAGCGCGAAGTAAAGACCTCATCCCCTCACCCCCTCTCCTGCTGAGAGGGGGTGAGGGGGAGAGGGGGTACGTACCTGACTACAAACCCAGCGCGGCAACGCCCGCCGTGGCCACTATGTGGTCATTTTCGACCGAACTGCCCGACACGCCTATGGCTCCAATCACGGTGCCATCTGCCGAGGTGATGGGCAACCCACCGGGAAAGGTAATCAGCCCGTTGTTCGAGTGTTCAATATTGAACAGCGGCCCGCCCGGCTGCGATGCTTGACCCAAATTGCCGGTTGGCATATCAAAATAGCGGGCGGTTTTGGCTTTTTTGATCGAAATGTCCATCGACCCCAACCAGGCACCATCCATGCGGGCAAAAGCCAGCAGGTTAGCCCCGGCATCTACCACGGCAACGTTCATTTTCAGTCCTGCCTCAGATGAGGCGGTTTTGGCGGCAGCAATAATCTGCTCGGCTTGTGCAAGGGTAATGGCCATGCGTTCTGGTACGTATAGTTAGGTTAATTGACTGATTTAAAAAGCACTACGTTATTGGTCAGCGAAGGCACAACCAGTTCCCGACCGTTGGGGGCGAGGTAAAAATCGGCAAAACCGCCAATGAAGTCTACGCTGGTTTTGCGGGTGGTTTGGCCCGTTTTCAGGTTCATCTCCTGCAACTCGCCGGTGTTGCCGAACGATTTCCAGTCGGAAAAATACAGCGATTGGCCGCGTACCGCCACCCCGTCCAGCAAACCGGCGTAGGTGCCGAGCCGCTCGGTTTTCAGGGTTGCCACGTCAATTTTCGTCACCTCGCCGTTGGGCTTGCTATCCGTGCCAAAGCCCACGCAGTAAACCGTTTTTCCGTTGGGGCTGATAGTCAGGCCGTTAGGACCATTCAAGCCCGTGATGGGCAGAAACCGGGCCGTTTTGCTTTTCAGGTCTACGCTGATGAGCTGGTTTTTGTCGGTCACGCTTACCCACAGCGTTTGGTTGTTAATCACTACGGGGTCGTTCAGAAACGCCACGCCAGGTACGTCGATGGTCAGCACCGTTTCGCGGGTCGTCAGGTCAAAGCCCAGCACGCGGTCAACGTCGGCCACGTAGAGCACGTTACCAATCGTGACCATGCCTTTGGGGGCGTTGAGGGTACCGGTTTTGGGCAGAAATTTTTGTTCCGAAACCTGGCCCGTGGCGGTCATCTTGCTGATGTAGCCGTCGCCGTCTTTGTCGCTTGGTTTCAGTTCTTTACCCAGGTTGGAAACATAGTACGTGTCTCCTTTGCGGCACACGCTTTCGGGGTGGTCGAACCCACTGACGGTTTGGGCGGTGGCGGGCAGCAGACCCAGCGCGGCAAAGGCCAGGCTGGTCAGGAAAATAGGCGTTTTTGCCATGTTGGTTGGTTGAGTAGGGGAAACGTACCCAGCCACAAAAGTAGCGCATTGGCGGGCGGGCAACCGGGTCAGAACGGCCAGATTATAGCACCAAACGGCCAGGTTGCCGAAACCGGCTGGGCGTACAGCCGTGGTGTTTCCGAAAGGCCCGCACAAAGTGGGAACTGCTCTCGAAACCAACTTCAAAACCCACCTCCGACACCGTGAGGGCCGAGGTTTGCAACCGCAGGGCAGCCTCGTTCAGGCGGCGTTGCTGAATCCAGTGGGCGGGTGGCGTGGGGCCAAACGCCGTTTTAAAGAGCCGTTTAAACGACGACAGGCTTTGGTTGGCCAAAAAAGCGTACTGTTCCAGGGTCAGGTTCTCGCGGAAGTGCTGCTCCATGAGGCGGCGCAGTTCCAGAGCGGGCTGATGGTGAAGGGTCTGCAAAAAGGCAAAAAACGACCGGCCCTGCGCCGTTTCGGTCAGCAGAATAAACAGTTCTTTCAGCTTCACGGGCAACAGTACCCGCAGCAAACTCTCGGCGGCGCGGGCATCGAACAGGTGCAGAATCGATTCGATAAACGTGTTCACCGACGGGGCCACGGTGAAGGGCACCAGGCTTTTACTCTCCTGAGCGGGCAAGTTGGTCAGGGTCAGGTCGGCGGTGAGTTGGGCGGCAATTCGGTCAGAGAAAAAAAACAGTAGACTTTCGTACTGCTCCTCGTGGCAAAACCGCTCGTTCATCAGGTAGTTTCCTTTTTTCAGGAAAAACCCTTCGCCCACGCCCACGCTCACTTTGCCGTCCAGCCCGAACACGTCTTTGCGGCCCTGCACCAGCAACGTGATGAGGTTGTGGGAGGCCGAAATTCGGATCTTTTCGGCTTCCTGCCGTTCGTGGTAGCGCACAATCACAATGTCGTCGGTGCGCAAAAACGGGCGTTGGCTGCCCGCAAACAGCATATCGGGTAACTGGTGGTGCATGGGCCGGGAGCGCGGAGTTTGGCCGTCTCAGAGGGGCAACACCGCCGGGTGCCCAACACGTTCGGGCGCGGGGTGTTACCTTTGTGTCACCATGAACACCAAGCAGCCACCCGCGCCCCGCACCGTTCAGTACACGTACAGCCCCGGCCATTTTCGGGCTTCCGACCCCAACCTGCACGTACCAGAGCAACTGGCCGAAGGCGAGATGGTGCTGAACATGGGGCCGCAGCACCCCAGCACCCACGGCGTGCTCAGGCTGGAGATTGTAACCAGCGGCGAGGTGGTGCAAAATGTGGTGCCGCACATTGGCTATCTGCACCGCTGTTTTGAGGCCCACACCCAGCAAGTGCCGTTCAATCAGGGCATTCCGTTTGTGGATCGGCTCGATTACCTGGCCGCCATGAACGGCGAACACATCTGGGCAATGGCCGTGGAACGGATGCTGGGCCTGGAAAACGACCTGCCCAAACGCACCGAATACATCCGGGTGCTGGTGGCCGAACTAAACCGCATTGCCTCGCATTTTGTGGCCATCGGCACCTACGGCATCGACATTGGCGCGTACACCCCGTTTTTGTGGGTCATGCGCGACCGCGAACATATTCAACGCCTGTTGGAGTGGGTGAGCGGTGCCCGGATGCTGTATAACTACATCTGGGTAGGCGGGCTTTTCTACGACCTGCCGGTGGGCTTCGAGGACCGGTGCCGTGAATTCATCACGTACCTGAAACCCAAACTGCGCGAATTGCAGGAGGTGCTGATCGAAAACTCGATTTTTGTGCAACGAACCGCCAACGTGGGCGTGCTACCCCTGCCCGTGGCCATTGATTATGGCTGCACCGGCCCGGTGTTGCGGGGGTCGGGCCTACGCTATGACCTGCGCCGGGTAGATGCCTATTCGGTGTACCCCGACCTGGAGTTCGACATCCCGATTGGCACCGGCCGCATGGGCACCCTGGGCGATTGCTGGGACCGCACCGACGTGCGGGTGCGCGAATGCCACGAGTCGCTCCGCATCATTGAGCAGTGTCTGGAGCAACTCACCACCGCCCACCCCCGCACCCGCGACTACAACCCGCAGGGGATGGTGCCCAAAAAAATTCGGCCCAAAGCCGGTGACTATTATTTCCGGGGCGAAAGCGCGAAAGGCGAACTGGGCTTTTTCTTCCGCACCGATGGCCGTTCCGATATTCCGGTACGGTGCCACGCCCGGTCGTGTTCGTTCCATAACCTCTCGGTCATTGCCGATATCAGCCGGGGCGGTATGCTGGCCGATTTGGTAGCCGTTATCGGCTCGCTGGATCTGGTCATGGGCGAAGTAGACCGGTAGGCGGCGGTTCAGGGTTTCTCGATCAGCGAAAGGGGCAACGCCTCCTCCGGGCTACCGTCCAGGGCAATCGTGATTTCGATGCGCGTACCCTGACCGGGTTGCGAGATCAGGCGCATCACGCCGTTCATGAGCCTGGTACGTTGCCGCATGTGGTGCAGGCCCTGCCCCACCAGCACGGCCTCGGTCTGGGCATCGCCAATGCCCTGCCCATTGTCGGCCACCGAAAGCACCAACCGGTTATCTTCAAGCCGCAGGTCAATGCCCACTTCGGTGGCGTTGGCGTGTTTGAGGGTGTTGGTCAGGGCTTCCTGCACCACCCGGTAGAGGCCAATTTCCAGGCCCGGTTCCAGCCGCACATCGGTAGCCCCGGCAGCGGTGACGCGCACCCGAAGGCCCGGTGGCTGGGCCGTTTGGGATGTTTGGTCGGCGAGGTGGCGCAGGGCGGGTTCGAGGCCAAAATCGCTCAGGACGGGGGGCATCAGGTTAGTGGCAATACGCCGGGTTTCCTGAATGACGCTGATAACCAGACTTTTAATTGTTTGCTGGGTACGTTGTTCGGCAGCGGGCAGCAGGTGAATGGAAGGCAAGTTTTCGGTCAGGAGTTTAAGGCCCGTCAGCATTTGGCCGGTGCCGTCGTGGAGGGCGTAAGAGAGGCGGCGGCGTTCCTCTTCCTGCCCCTGCACCAGCGAGGCCATCTGAATGCGCTGCTCCCGGAGTTGCTGTTGATGGCGTAGCGTGGTTTCGGCCAGAAGTTGTTCCTGCGTTTGGTGCAGGGCCTGGTTGGTGGCCCGCAGCTCGGCAAGGGTTTGGTTGGTTTCCTGCTGCGTGGCCGCCACCCGCCCAAACACCCGGCTCAACACCCGCGTTACAGGGTAAAAAATCAGCAACGCTTCCAGCAGCAGCACCAGCAACGTACCCAGTAACAGAGTCTCTTCCAGTTGGCGCAGTGCCGCCACCCGCGCTTCGGCTTCGCCCTGATATTGCCCCACCAGCCCATCCATTTGGGTCAGAAAAGGCTGTTCGTGCGTCAGCACCTGCGCCAGAGCGCGTTGGGCGGCGGGGCCAGTGCGGTCAGTTAGGGTCAGCAGCGTGTCGGTACCGGCCAGAATAGTGTCGAAATGGGGTTGAATTCGGGCGTATAGCTGCCGAACGGTGTCGCTGTTGGGCGTGATCTCCCCGCCCGGCCCCCGGCGACCCTGCTGAAGTTGTGCATGAACGGTGGCCCAGTTGGTACGTTCCTGCCGAAGGGTCTGCACCACCCGGTCGGGATTGACCTGGGGGCGGGGGGCGGTGAGCAGAAGCACATTTTTCACCAGCAACTGGCTTTGAAATCGCTGCCGACCGGCATTGTTTACCAGCCACGCATCGTGCTGACTCTGAGCTAGTTGTCGCTGTACTAACACCTGCCCCCACACTGCCAGCCCTGCCAGCAACGAGAGGGCAAGCATATACCGAAGGGTAAGCGAACGAACGGGCATAAGCGAATAACGGGTGGATAATCAACGGCCAATATACGCCCTAAACAAAATAGTGTATACTACCGGTCAGTCAATTATTGGGTTCCCGTCTGCCTATAAAATACGGGCCGGGCGTATGCCGGCTTTGTTGTAAATTCGTGACCAAGTGTCGGCGTAGCCCGGTCTCGGCGTAACCCCCGCACCCCCTGAAGGGGGCTTTTGCTCCGAGCGAAGTACGCTCGCGTTAGCTTTTGCCCCCTTCAGGGGGTGCGGGGGTTACGCCGAAAATACTATTCAAATCATGCAAAAACTGGTTCTCTTCCCTCTTTTCGCCGCCCTTTGGCTGCCCGGTATGACCCCCGCCCAACCCCTTCCCCCCGTTGCCCCGCGCATTCCGAAAGTGCTTGCCACCGGCACCGGCCCCGCCGCCCGCACCCGCACCGACAATTATTATTGGCTCAATAACCGCGAAGACAAAGCCGTTATTGACTACCTCAACGCCGAAAACACCTACACATCGGCGTTGCTGGCTCCGCAAAAGGCTCTGGAAGAAACGCTTTTTGCCGAAATGAAAGGCCGTATCAAACAGCAGGATCAGTCGGTGCCCTACCGCGAAGGAGCCTACTACTACCAAACTAACGTGGTTGAAGGGGGCGAATACCCGGTGTATGTCCGCAAAAAAGGGGCACTCACCGCCCCCGAAGCGGTCATGTTCGACTGTAACGCCCTGGCTAAAGGCCATAACTACTACAACATGGGCGGCTTCGAAGTATCGGACGATGAGCAGCTTGCCCTGTTTTGCGAAGACACCGTGAGCCGCCGACTGTATACCCTTCGGGTGAAAAATCTGGCCACCGGGCAAATCTACCCCGATGCGATTCCGAACGTGGAGGCGGGAAATTTTGCCTGGGCCACCGACAACAAAACGTTCTTTTACATCCGAAAAGACCCCAAAACCCTCCTCGGCTACCAGGTCTATCGCCACACCCTGGGGGCCGACCCCAAGCAGGACGCGCTGGTCTACGAAGAAAAAGACAACCAATTCTATATGGGCCTCTACCGGATGAAGTCCAAAAAATACATCGCCATCGGCTGCGACCATAACGGGGTCACGACCGAGTACCGCCTCCTGGAAGCGGCCAACCCCACCGGCGCGTTCGCCGTTTTTTACCCCCGCGAGCGCGGCCACGAATACGACATTCAGCATTACGGCAACAAATTTTACGTTCGCACCAACTATAAGGCGCAGAATTTCAGGCTCATGGACGTACCAGAGGGCCAAACTACCAACCGCGCCGCCTGGAACGAAGTCATTCCGCACCGGGCCGACGTGTTTCTGCAAAACCTGGACGTGTTTGCCCACCACCTGGTGCTGGGCGAACGCAAAGACGGTCTGAGCCAACTGCGCGTGATTGGGCAACAGGGCCAGAAAAAGACCGATAACTACCTCGATTTTGGCGAACCGGCCTACGTGGCGGGCATCGGCTACAACCCCGATTTCAACACAACCGCCCTCCGCTACACCTATTCGTCGCTGACCACGCCCGGCTCTACCTTCGAGTATGACATGGACACCAAAGCCAAAACCCTGCTCAAGCAACAGGAGGTGCTGGGCGGCTTCGACAAAAACAACTACACCTCCGAGCGCGTTTTTGTCACCGTTCGGGATGGGGTTCGGGTGCCGGTGTCTATTGTTTACCGCAAAGGCACCCCCAAAGATGGCACCGCCCCCGTGCTGCAATACGCCTACGGGTCATACGGCAGCAACACCGAACCGGGTTTCAGCAGCAGCCGCCTCAGCCTTCTGGATAGGGGGTTCATCTACGCCATGGCCCACATCCGGGGCGGGCAGGAAATGGGGCGGCAGTGGTATGAAGACGGTAAGTTGCTGAAGAAGAAAAACACCTTCAACGATTTTGTCGATGTATCTAAGTGGCTGATTGCCAACAAGTACGTTGCCAAAGATAAGCTGTTTGCCCTGGGCGGCAGCGCGGGCGGGTTGCTCATGGGCGCGGTCATCAATCAAGCTCCCGAACTGTACCGGGGCGTGGTGGCGGCGGTGCCCTTCGTAGACGTGGTTACGACCATGCTCGACGAAACCATCCCGCTCACCACCGGCGAATTTGAGGAATGGGGTAACCCCAAAAACCCGGCCTACTACGACTACATGCTGTCCTACTCGCCCTACGATCAGGTCTCGAAACAGGTGTACCCCAACCTGCTCGTCACCACCGGCCTCCACGACTCGCAGGTGCAGTATTGGGAACCCGCCAAGTGGGTAGCCAAACTCCGCACTCTGAAAACGGGCAATAATTTATTGCTCCTGCACACCAACATGGAGGCGGGCCACGGCGGGGCTTCGGGCCGTTTTCAGGCCCTGAAAGAAGTAGCCATGGAATACGCCTTCATGCTCCGCTTGGCGGGAAAGTGATGGATTAAGGGCAACGTACCTGAGCGGGTAGCTGTCTGTTCAGGTACGTTGTTTTAAGAGAAAGAGGCTGTTTTACACAAATTATTGGCGTAAGGGTAACTCATGCTAAGTAGCAGAGGAAACTTCCTTCAGCGTATTGGGGTACAGACATTGCATGATGGCTTCGAGTCTGTCCTCCACACGTATATCGCCAACCAGCCTCAATACCGGGCTTTGGCATACTGATAGCCAACGCTCATGTGCAGACAAGGTGCGAGATGCCAACCCGGTTTCAGTGTCGTAATCAGCCGCCCAGGCTATAAACTCCCGGAAAAGTTGGTTTCGTTGTGGGTCGGTGTAAATCATTGTTCCGTACCGCTCAAGTTCTCGTTCTTTCAAACGCGCTAATCTGATTTTCGGGTCAAGATATAGAAAGACGACTAAATCGAAACGGGGAAACAGATTCTCGCCCCAATTGATAATAGAACCTCCCAAAATCCAACTACTGGTCCGTTCTAAATCCTCAACTAAACGTTTGTTACGCGCTACAGGATCACGTCGTTCGGTAAATGGGTGCTGACTTTTACACCAGAAATAATCGTCACTATCAAAATACGGGATACCTAATTCTCTAGCCAGTGCTTGCCCTACTGTTGTCACCCCACTGGCAGATGCTCCCACAATATGTAGCTTCATCCCGTATGAGTATTAGCATATTGATAATCAGCAGTTTGCATCAAGCCATTTCTTAAAATTCTCTTTGGAAACACCCATCGATTTAAGGTTAGTGGCAATGTGGAAAAAGGGTATCTCTTTTTCTGCCCCACGAAAAATAATCGACCGAACGCAATTTGGGCAACGCCATTTCTGGTGAGAAGCTTCAGTAGATTTATAGGTACAGCCGTGGTGCTCAAGAAATTTAATCCAGCACCGAACCGATACCGAGTCAATTTTCCCCATTTAGACAGAGACAAATTGTTCGTGTATCACGGTTTCGGCGGGCAACTCGAAATCTTCTTTTATCGATTTCTCGTCTACGATCTGAATATTTCTCAGTTGTTTTGGCAGAAAAGGTTTTCGCACCCAACCGTATTGGTTAATTTCCCGCAAAACCTGTTGCTCGTTCAGTAGCGACAGATGCGAAAAATAATCGGCTAACACGATATGTATCATGCCCAAAGCCTCCGGTGCGTCGTTGCCGTAGGCCGATAAGTTGAGGGAAGGAATGTAGAGGACGTACTGGTCAGCCGCCACGAACGCAAGCAGCCTCAACCGGGCGGAGGCTTTCTGGTTGCCGCCGCCAAAATCGAGTTTCAGGTATTCCTCCGGTTGAGTGCTTTCCACTGGTCTTGCCGTTTTTATTCTCCTAATAACGCAAAATAAACGCATTTTCCCAAAAATTGATTGATCTTTCTCCGCATCGCCCTTTCCGGGTAGTGCGCCCCGGCAACTAGACGAGCGAAACCTGCCTGAATGTAACCCACCTCACGCCCGAACAACGTACCTGCAACCCGGCCAGAACCAGCGCGTGAAACAATGCACAGCCCTTTCAGATTATAGGTCTACAGCCACTTCATCATGGACTTTGGAAAAGTAACGAACCCCCAGTCGGTCAATTTTGCGCTGCCCCCCGGCCCGGCCTTCAACGCCCGGATATGGCCCAACCTCACGCCCGCCAAACACCCCGCCGTACACATTGGCGGCCCGGTTTGGGCCAACAAAGACTACGTGGGCAAAATTTACCCAGCCACGGCCAAAGACCGTGATTTTCTGCACCATTACGTCCGGCAGTTCAACACCATCGAGCTAAACCTGACCCACTACCAAATTCCGACAGAGGCCATGCTTGCCCGCTGGAAGTCGGAGGCGGCGGGCGTGGCCACCGAACGTACTGCCCCGGAGTCTCCGTTTTTGTTTTGTCCGAAATTTCCGCAGATCATTAGCCACGACCGGCTCTTGCAGGGGGCCGAAGCCCAGACGGCTGAGTTTGTTAGGGCTATTTTCGGTCTGGAAGAGTTTTTGGGCATGTCGTTTCTGCAACTGCCACCCCAGTTTGGCCCCGACAAGTGGCCGGTGCTGGAACGCTACCTCAGCCACCTGCCCGACGACCTGGACGTGGCCGTGGAGTTCCGCCACCCCGACTGGTTCAGACCCGCCCGCAACGGCATGTCGGTCTGGAACCAAACCCTGGAAGCGTTGCACCGGCTCCACCGCCACACCGTGATAACGGACGTGGCCGGGCGGCGCGACGTGCTCCACATGGGCCTGAGCAGCCCCGTGCTCACCCTGCGGTTTATTGCCAACGAAGGCCACCCCACCGACTATGCCCGCACCGACGAATGGGTGCAACGGCTCAAAAAATGGTTCGACAAAGGCCTGCAAACGGCGTACCTGTTCATTCACGGCGGCGGCGACAACGACACCGCGCCGGAGTTGGTTCGGTACTGGGTGCGGCAGTTAAATCAGCACTGCGGCCTGGCCCTGCGCGAACCCGTTATTCAGCCGCAAGTGGTGCAGGGCAGTTTATTCTGACCCGTCGGCCTGGAGCAACCGCTCTAACGCCGGGGGGTAAGACAGGTACGTGTTGGTACCCTCCTGCCGCATCGGAAACAGGTGGTATTGCCCTTCGTAATACCAGTAATACTGCTCGTTGATGGTGTAGACTTCATCCCGGTAGAAGCCGCGAATCAGGTCGTGGGAGGCCATGATGTAGGCCATCACGGTATCGGTTTCCAGCGGATGCGCAAACACCGACCCTTTGGCCGGAATGTTTACGATGGCCCCGAAAGGCCCGATGGCCTCGCCCAGGTTGCGTTCCAGTTGCACGCCTTTTGCCGCCGCAAAATCGGTGTGGAACAGGGTGTACAGGGGTAGTTCGCCGCCGAGTTGGTGAGCCGTGATGTCGGGCGTTTCGCAGGCCACGTTGTCCAGTGCCACCTCGAACAGGTACGTATCCGACACCTCCCATTCGCTGGTTTCGCTGCGCCGAACGTAGTGCAGGGCCTCTTCAAAATCGATAACCAAAAACGTGTTTGTCTGGGGAAAATCCTGCCGGTAGACGCAGTCATGGAGGATATCGTGGGCAAAGCCCTCCGGTTTCACCTGCACTTTCAGCAAGGGCGCGGCAAACTCCAGGTCTTTGTAGATGTAGGTAATGGCCGCGCTGTTGACGGGCAAAATACGGACGTGACCCGCCACAATGGCCTCCCATTCGCTACTGGGGGCGGCTTTGCACTTTCGCAACAGGTTGTCGGGGTAAAACCGGGTAATGGTGGTTTGGCCCGTAAACTGGATATGAACCACACCCTGCCCGTCAATCCGGTCAAGGGTTCCCTTCAGGCTCAGGTGCTCAACGGTCAGGCGCAGAATTTGGTTATAGTCTGCCGAACTAAGCCACTGATTCATGTGGGCGGGAAGCGGGTAAACGGGCGGCGGCGGGAGTGCAACAGCCCTGTTTTTACGGGTGAAAAATCCAAACATATCGAACTACAAGATACGGAAAAAACCAACCTGTTCGGCTCCTGAACCCGGCTGGCTGGTAGTTATGACGTGGCAACTCGCCCGGAAGTTGTATTTTTGCGGGTGTTTCGGCGGAAATTAATCCTTACTCTCAATTTTTAATCCAAACGCTGCCAGTCTGTTGGTTTAGTAGCTGGCACTCAGTCACATCATTAACGCTACGTTGTCTACATTTTCTATGAAAAATACCCTAATCCTGTGTGCGGGCCTGGCCCTTTTGTCTTCCTGTGCGGCCAGCAAACGCCAAAAAGCCGAATTGGCCAACCTGCAATCGGCCCACGAAAAAACCCTGGCCGACCTCAACAACTGCGACCGGCGCACGGCAGAACTGAACGCCACCATCAAAGGAAAAGATGCCGAACTGGGTACCAAAGCCAACCAACTGGCCGATATGTTGAGCCAGGTAGACTACCTGAAAAAAACCAATAACAACCTTCTCGACCGGATGTCGGACCTGTCTGTTGTAAGCAAACAAGGTGCCGAAAGCATCAAGAAATCATTGGAGACGCTAAACGAACAAACCAGGTACGTCAACAACATCAACAGTTCGCTCCGCAGCAAAGACTCGGTGAACCTGGCCCTAGTCATGAATCTGAAACGCTCGTTGGCCGACATCAACGACCAGGACGTGCAGGTGGAAGTGAAAAAAGGCGTGGTCTACGTCTCTATTTCCGACAAACTACTCTTCAATTCGGGTAAATTCGATGTGAACCCGCAAGCCGAAGCTGTGCTGGAAAAAGTGGCGCGGGTGGTGAACGACCATACCGAACT
>JAYUKZ010000439.1:0-1646 GCA_043763995.1 Fibrella sp. | reverse complement strand
ATTGACGGCGTGGAGCGGGGCGTTTTCTCGTTTTGCATGTGCCCCGGCGGGTTCATTGTGCCCTCGGCCACGGCCCCCGGCGAACTGGTCGTGAACGGGATGTCACCCTCCCGCCGCGACTCTAAATTCGCCAATTCGGGGCTGGTGGTGGCCATTACCGACACTGATTTGGCCCCCTACGCCGAACATGGCCCGTTGGCCGGGCTGATGCTGCAACAGGCCGTGGAGCAACGCGCCTGCGCCGTGGCGAGCGGCCCCGCAGGTACGTTGTCGCAACGGGCACCGGCCCAGCGCGTGGCCGATTTCATTGACGGGCGGGTGTCTGGTACGTTGTTGCCCACCTCCTATCAGCCGGGTCTGGTCTCGGTGGATATGCGCGACGTGTTGCCGCCTCACATTGCCCAGCCCCTCCGGCAGGGTCTGCGCGATTTTGGCCAAAAAATGCCCGGCTACATCAGCAACGACGCGCAACTAATTGGTATTGAGAGCCGTACCTCTTCCCCCGTCCGCATTCCGCGCCACCGCGATACCTGCGAGCACGTCCAGGTACGTCGGCTGTTTCCGTGCGGCGAGGGGGCGGGTTTCGCCGGGGGAATCGTCTCGGCAGCCATGGACGGCGAACGCTGCGCCAATGAATTGGTTGCGCTGTACGGGGCGTAGCCCGGAATCGGCGTAGCCCCCAAACCCAGACGCGGGACCGCCCCTGAAGGGGGCCTTTGCTTACGCAAGCGTACCTCTACCGGAGCAAAAGCCCCCTTCAGGGGCGGTCCCGCGTCCGGGTTGGGGGCTACGCCGAATACAAAAAACTTTCGCAAACTGCTTATTATCAACAGTTTACGAAGGTTTATGCAGGTGATATAACGTACCTACGCTACCTCTTCCGTGATGGTGAGCGACTCGATTTTGTCGCCCTGCTTGATCTGATCGATGAGGTCGATACCGTCTGTTACTTTGCCGAACACGGTGTGGTTCCGGTCGAGGTGGGCGGTATTTTTGCGGTTGTGGCAGATAAAAAACTGCGACCCGCCCGTATTGCGGCCCCGGTGGGCCATGCTCAGCACCCCCCGGTCGTGGTATTGGTTGTCGCCCGTCAGTTCACAGTCGATGCTGTAGCCGGGGCCGCCGCCGCCCGTGCCGCTGGGGTCGCCGCCCTGAATCATGAAATCGGGAATGACGCGGTGGAAAACCAGCCCGTCGTAGTAGCCCGATTTGGCCAGTTTCACAAAATTGGCCACCGTGTTGGGGGCATCTTTCTCAAAAAACTCAATCGTCAGCGCACCGCGACTGGTGTTCATTACTGCTTTCATGCTTAAACTGTTTTTAGGTAAAGTTCTTCGCGTTGTTGTTTCACGCGGGCATCGGTAATGAATTCATCGTAGGTCATCAACTTGTCCAGCATCCCCGTGGGGGCAAGTTCGATGACGCGGGTGGCAATGGTTTCCACAAACTGATGGTCGTGGGACGAGAACAGGATCGGGCCTTTGAACTCGATCAGCCCCCGGTTTTCGGCCTCAATCGATTCCAGGTCGAGGTGGTTGGTGGGTTCATCGAGCATGAGCGCGTTGGCTCCCGAAAGCATCATCCGCGAGAGCATACACCGCACTTTTTCGCCCCCCGACAGCACCGTGGCCTTCTTGAGCGACTCT
>JAYUKZ010000438.1:0-22857 GCA_043763995.1 Fibrella sp. | reverse complement strand
TTGTTGGCGTTGCCCAGGCTGATAAGCGTTCGGCGGAAAGCGGCCAGAAAATCGATCTGGAGCTGACCAGGATACTGTTTGGTACGGGCCATATACATGTCTAACCAGCTTCCCCGGAGGGGCAAACCAGCGTTCAGAAGATGTTGTTCGTTTACTGAAAATGTAACGTAAAGATACTAAAAACGCCGCGCTTTTGCAAGACCGAAACCCGGTTAGACCAATGCTACTTAACAGGCTCAACGGCCAATAGATCAGGCTGTTCACCGTTCGGGTTGTATCCCAACAACGTACCTGACCGGCTGCCGTTGGCGCGGGCATACGAACAGCACCGCTTCGGCAACAGGTACCACAAACCCGTTGCCCCGGTGTACCTTCGCGCTAGGCCGAGACGCGATGTATCGCGTCTCTACAGAACCCCCCGCGCCCATGAACCGTAGCCGTTTTTTAGAAACATCTGCCGCCCTGTTGGCCGGTGGCCTTCTCTCGCCGTTGTTGGGTTGCGAAGGCACCACCCGCCCCGTCCGCCGCAACTGGGCGGGTAATTACCCCTACAAAGCCCCGCACCTGCTTCAGCCTAAAACCGTGGCCGAGTTGCAGACGTTGCTCAAAAAAGCGGGTAAACACAAGGCTCTGGGCACCGGCTATTCGTATAATGACGTTGCCGATAACGTTGAGAATCAGATTAGTACGCAGCACTTTAACCAGATTTTGGCTCTTGATGCCGAAGCGATGACCGTCACCGTGGGGGCCGGTATGCGCTACGCCGAGTTGACCCCGCTGCTCCACCAGAAAGGCTACGCCCTGCACAATTTGCCCGCCGTTTTGGGCATGACCGTGGGCGGGGCCTGCGCCACGGCAACCCACGGGTCGGGCCTCCGAAACGGCAATATGGCCACCGCCGTTGTGGCCCTGGATTTGGTTACGCCCACGGGCGAAGCCATCCACCTCAGCCGCGAGGCCGATCCTGATCTGTTCAAAGGGGCCGTGGTGGGGTTGGGGGCGTTGGGGGTAATCACTAGCCTCATGCTGGCCATCCAGCCAACGTACCTGATGCGGCAGGACGTGTTCCAAAACTTGCCGCTGGAAGCCCTGCTGGCCCATTATGACGAGATTATGGCCACCGGCTACAGCCTCAGCCTGTTCACCAACTGGCAACAAAAACGGTTCGACCAAGTGTGGGTAAAGCGGCGGGTCGAGGCCGGTACAGGTACGTTAGGAACTAGTTTTTTCGGGGCCACCGCCGCCACCCAACCCCTGCACCCCGTGGGCAACCTGCGCCCCGATGCCTGTACGCCGCAACTGGGCAGCATTGGCCCCTGGCACGAACGGCTCCCGCATTACAGGCCCCAAGCTGCCGCGCCCGCCGGTGCCCAACCCGTGCAGTCGGAATATTTTGTGCCCTACCAAAACGGCCCGGATGTGCTACTTGCCCTCATGAAACTAGGCAATCGGCTGGCCCCGCACCTGCTCGTCTCAGAAGTCAGAACCGTGGCCGCCGACCGGTTCTGGATGAGTCCGTGCCACCGGCAGGATTGTCTGGCCATTCAGTTTACCTGGAAACCCGACGACCTCAACGGCGTGAAACAGCTTTTGCCCGACCTGGAAGCCGAATTGGCTCCGTTTGCCGCCCGCCCGCACTGGGCCACGCTGTTTAAAACGACCCCCGCCGTGCTGAAGGAACGCTACGAAATGCTGCCCGAATTTCTGCAACTGGCCCGGCTGTATGACCCCTACGGCAAGTGCCGCAACGAGTTTCTGGACATGAACGTGTTTGCCCGGTAGCCCCTTCGGGCAACGTACCGGGCGGGTGTGGCACGGAAATTGGGGCCGTAGGGCAGAACGCTGAGTAAGTTGCCTTAACTTGCCCTGCGCTAACCCATATCTTCATGACTTGCCGCGTTTGCCACAGCCCCACCAAGCCGTTGTTTACCGCCCGCGTATTGACCAAATACGACGTGGCCTACGGCGAATGCCCTACCTGCGGCTTTGTGCAGACCGAAACGCCGCACTGGCTGGCCGAAGCCTATGGCAGTGCCTTCACCACCACCGACACCGGTACGTTGCAGCGCAGCCTGATACTGGGCAAATCAGCCCTGGCGGTGGCGTATTTTTTCGGCGGAAAAAACGGCCGCTACGTCGATTATGCCGGGGGCTACGGCACCCTTACGCGCCTACTGCGCGACTGGGGGCTGAATTTTTTTTCCACCGATCTGTATGCCGAAAACATCATCGCCAAAGGCTTCGACGCGCCCGAACCGGCAACGTTGACCCCAAAATATGACCTGGCCACGGGCTTCGAATGTTTCGAGCACTTTGAGAACCCTGCCGACGAACTGGCCAAGATTCTGGTCTATTCGGAAAACATTTTTTTCACCACTCAACCCGTGCCCGTGCCCACGCCCGCCCTGGGCACCTGGTGGTACTATGCCCCCCACCACGGCCAGCACATTGCCCTCTACCGCCCCCAAACCCTGACGTACCTGGGCAAACAGGCGGGCCTGAACTATTACAACTTTCGTAACTACCACCTCTTCACCAAAAAGCACCTGCCGCCCCTGCTGTTCCCGTTGCTGGTTATGGGCGGGCGGTTTGGGCTGGCCCGTTTGCTGCGGCTGTTGCTCCCCTCGCGTACCCTGACCGATGCCGCCCTGCTGGAAACACGTACCCACGAAGGGCTACTAACCGCCTGACTGCCAAGAACTAACCCATGAAAAGCTACCAGGATTACCCCCACCAATCGGTGTCAATGTCGACCGACGATCTCTTTCGGCAAACCCTCACCGACCTCTTCGCGCAACACCCCGTTGACTACGTGATTGAGACCGGCACATGGCTGGGCACTGGCTCTACGCAAACGCTGGCGCGGGCGTTTCCGGCCAACCGACCCCCCAAAGCGTACTACACCATTGAGGGGAACCTCACCTTTCACACGCTGGCGCGGCTGAATTTGCTGAAGTGGAATTTCGTGAAACCGCTCTGGGGCGACACCGTGGCCAAAGAAACCGCGCTGGCCTTCATTCGGCAGGACGACGTGCTGAAAGAGCACGAAAAATACCCCGACGTGTTCATCGATACGCTGGATAATCCGGCGCAGTTTTATACCAACGAAGTGGAGGGAAAATTGGGCAAAAACCCCGTTATCTCCGCCGTAGACTGGTTTGGCAACACCTTCCTGAACCGCCCGCAAGACCTGCTCCGGCAACTCGTTCACCAACACCGCGACGACCGCCCGCTCATCCTGCTCGACTCGGCGGGGGGCATTGGCTGGCTCGAATACCAGACCGTGCGCGACACGCTGGGCAACCGCCCCTACTGGCTCGTGCTGGACGATATTCACCACCTGAAACACTTCCGTTCCCTGGCCGACGTGCAGGCCCGCCCCGATTTCCGGGTCATTGAACACAGCCCTAAACACGGCTGGCTAGTGGCCGAGCACCGGGCGGTCTAGGTACGTATCCACGGCGGCCACCACCCGCGCCACGCTGATGGTCGTGATGGGGTAGGGCGATTCGGGGTTGAACTGGGGGGCAATCTGGGCAAACCGGTCGCGTTGGGCTTCCAGTTCGGGCGGGTAGAGGTGCCGGATGTTGGGGGCCAACTGCGTGGGGTAAGGGTGCCACCGAATCAGGGTTTTCCCCTGCGAGAGCACGATGGTGGGCGTTTGGGTAGCCGCCGCCAGATGCACCGTGCCCGTTTCGTTGGCAATCAGCAGCGACGCTTTCGACAAAAGAAAAATCAGTTGCGATAATGACAGTTTTCCGGTAAGGTCAATAATATGCTCTTTATCAGCGAGTTCGCTCAGAAAAGCATCGGCATATACCCGTTCATTAGGTGCGCCCGTTACCACCAACTGATGCGCCGGGTAATGCGCCCTGATGTGCCGGGCCACCGCCGCAAACCGGTCGGCGGGCCAGACCCGAAAATCCTGCCCGGCCCCCAACGAAAGCACCACGCAGGGGTCAGGTACGTTGATGGGCGCGGCGCGGGCAAGGTCGAATAGCAGCGGAGCCGCCGCGACCGTTTCTCCCAAAAAACCGGCCACAATTTGTCTGTTTCGTTCGCCCTCGAACACAATTCCCGGCTGGGCGGGTAGTAACCGGGTGTAGAGCCGGTTGCCAAGCCAGGCTTCCCACCGTTTCATGTTGACAAAATCGGTGGCGGTACCCACGCGCACAGCGGCCCCGCTGGCGAAGGCCAAAAAATCGTCGAGCACCAGCACCCGGCTGTAGGTGGGGCAAAAAACCGACGTGAATCCCTGCGCCCTGAGGTGCCGCACAAACCGAAACCGGTAGGCGGGGCGGGTGCTGAGGGCGTAGATATCTGTCCAGATAAAGTGGTCAATCACCCCGCCATCAAACGGTTCGGCCACCGACCGAATGGCGGCATTCCCACACAGCGTGATGGTGTAGTTCCGGTACTGGGCTGATTCGCGGAGGACGCGGAGGTAGTTGCGGAAAAGCAGGTAATCGCCCAGTACGTCGAGGCGCAAAATCAGCAGCGTGTTGGGGCGGGGCCGGTGGGGCGTGGTGAGCGCGGCCAGCCCGTCTACGGCCCACAGCACCAGGTCGATGGCGGCCAGCGCGGGAGCCAGCCAGGGCGACGTTTTCAGGTGCCGGATAAGGCGTTTCAGATCCATAGGGTTGTAAGGCCGATACGTCGGACCGCTTCGATGCTACCGGTAAACATAGGCCAAAACGGTCGGTTTTGGGCGTTTCTGGTACGTCCGCTTGTGCATAGGCGTGGGTTTTGTGGTCGAAAAGCTACTATTTTTGCGCTCAACTTACTGTTTCTGTTTTTCCGTTCACTCATGGCCAAGCGTTCGTTGCCTAAACCACCGGCTAAACCCATTCAATCTGTTACTGTTGAAAAGCCGGTTCCGCTGGTTGCCGCATCTGCGCCGATGGTTATGCCGTTAGCTGTAACCGTAGCAAAACCGCTCTCGCCGGTGACGCAAAAAATATTGATCGGGTTGGGTGCGTTGCTGGCGGCGGTGCCCGTTTGGCTTTACTACCGAACGGTATGGCAACAGGCGTTCAGCTACCCCTTTGAAGACGATTTCAACAGTTTGCTCACCTTCATCAACGCCTTCACGGCTCCCACGGCCACAGCCTCGGAACGCGCCGGAATGTTGGTGGCGCAGCACAACGAGCACCGGATTATATTCGACCGGCTGGTTTTTCTGGCGCAGTATTACCTGGACGGTACGGTCAATATCCGCACGCTGATTCTCATCGGCAACACATCGCTGCTGTTTCTGGCGGGGCTATTGTTTCAGACCAGTTTTCGCCAACGGCCTCTTTATGAGCGGGTGCTGCTGTTTGTGCCGGTAACGTACCTGCTCTTCACGTTCCATTTCTGGGAACTGACCGTGTGGGGTATGGCTTCGATCCAGAACCTGTTTGTGCTGGTGTTTGTGCTGGGCAGTTTCCAGTTGCTTTGCCGGGGGGCGGGGCGGGCGGCGTTTGCGGGGGCGTGCGGGCTGGCGGTGCTGGCTACCTACACCAGTGGCAACGGGCTGTTTGTGTTTCCGTTGGGGGCGTTGGTGTTGCTGGTGTTGGGCCAACGTACCCGCGCCCTGCTCTGGGCGGGGCTGGGCGTGGCGGTGGCCGTAGTCTATTTTTTGGGCTTTAGCCGGGCGGCGGGCCTGCCCGATGTGTATGATTCGCTGGTGAACAACACGGGCCGGGCATTCGAGTATTTTTTCACCCTGACCGGCTCGGTCGTCAGTGCCAACGCTACCTACCCGGCACGTGCCGGTAAACTGTTGTTGGTAACGTACCTGGTGGTGGTAATTTACCTGGTCGTCTCGCGCCAACTGCGCCCGTACCTGCCGTTGCTGGCTATGCTCACATTTCTGTACGTCACCTGCGCCCTGCTCACGGCTACGCGGTCGGGGTTTGGGGTGGGGCAGGCGTTCAGCCCGCGCTATGGCATTTTGTCGGTGTTGCTGGTGGCGGGGCTGGGGTTGCTGGTGCTGAATTTGCTACAGAAACCGGGACTACGGGCGGCGGGCGGGCTGGCGTTTGCCGCGCTGGCGGGCTGGATTTTTATGACCACCTACCGGCAGAACCTGCCCAAAATAGACGACCGGGCGCGGCTGTTGCAGTTTTGCGCCGCCTTCTACAACGACGACCCGCGCAATTTGCTGGTCTACTGGGGCACCTCGCAAAAAGAAGGGCAAGCCATTCTGGCCGATTCGTTCCGCCAAAAAACCTACGCCATTCCCCCCGTCACCTTCGCTGAGTTGGCCAGCAAACCCGTTGCTTTTGCCGAACCGCTGGTGGCCGCCAATGAAATCAGTGCCGAAGCCAAACCGTTCGAAGCCCACGGGTACGTGGTGTTCTGGAACAGTTGGGCCATCCTCAACGGCCTTCCGTCCGACGTGGTGAAAACGACCATCGTAGCGCAGGGCGAGGGCGTAAACTACGAATTCGCCACCGGCAAACACATCCGCTACGACGTGGCTAACCAGTTGCAATCGCTGGATTACATTGCATCGGGCTTCTCGGCGGTGTTCCGCAAAGCCGACCTGAAGCCGGGCCGTTACGTGCTGTGGTTGCGCCTCACCAACGGACGAACAGATTCATATTTGCCTCTGAATCAGACGATTGTGAATTGAAGGCATGGATTTGGCGCATTTTGGCGTGTGGGGTTCGGCGTAGCTTTGCGTACGGCCCAGGGCGGAGCGGTCCCGCGTCCGGGCAAGCCCCGCCCCTACAATGCCGTCATCACCCGAATTGCCATTTTGTGTGACGGTGCCTGTGTAGGGGCGGGGCTTGCCCGGACGCGGGACCGCTCCGCCCTACGCCGAATACGATACGCCGATAAACAATATACCGACAAACAATACACCGAATACAATACGCCGATGCCTATACGCCTACGCCCAACCCAACCCCTCCTCACCTTTTCAACCACGCGGGGGCCAAAAACCGGTAAAACCCAGTCAGAATCGTGTTAACGAACGTACCCAGCCGACCGGGCATCAACTGGTCGATGGGCAGGGCAAGGCTGCTACCCGCCAGCAAGTCGGTATCGTCCAGGCCGGGCGCGTAAACAGGTGAGGCCAACTGCCGCTGGTGTTGCCAGAGCCAGGCGTAGGTACGTACCCGCGCCCGGAGGTAGGGTACCCCGCGCAGGGCAAACGCCCAGGTGAGGGCTTCGGTCAGCAACAGGCCGGGCAGTAGTTGCCGCCAGGTACGTTGGCTAAAGTTCTTCCGAAACGTCAGGAGCCGGTTTCGCTCCAGGTAATAAAATTTTTGGGGCGAAAGGCCCAGCCGGTAAAAATGTGTGATCTCGGCGCGGGCTTCGCACAGCAAGGGGTGCCCCGCCAGCCGCGCCCGGAAGCTCAGGTCGGCATCTTCAAAATACATAAAAAACCGCTCGTCGAACCCGCCCAGTGCCCGCACGGCGGCGGTGGGAGCCATCAGGGCCGCGCCGGAGAGGAGCGGTACGGCTTCCAGCGTGGTGTAGCGGTTTGCGGGTTGGTTCAGGCCCCGGCAGGTGGTGATGCCGGTGTAGTGGCACTCGTTGCCGCAAGCGTTCACGGTGCCGTTGGGGTTCAACAGTTTGGGGTTCAAAAAAGCCGTGGGGTGGGCGTGTGCGGTGGCCATCAGCCGGGCCAGACAACCCGGAGCCAGGTACGTGTCGGGGTTCAGGAACAGCACCCATTGGCCCGTTGCCCGCGCCAAGCCCAGGTTGTTGCCACCCGCATAGCCCGTGTTGGCCGGGTTCGGCAGTAAAATAACGGTTGGGTAAGTAGCTGACAACCAGTCTGAAACGCCATCGTGCCCGTGATTATCGACCACGATGATTTCTAACTCTTCGGCGGCGAAATCCTGCTGTTGGTCAATGGAAGACAGGCACCGTTGCAGGTCAGTGAGGCTGTTGTAGGCCACCAGAATCAGGCTCAGGGCGGGTGTCATTCCGCCGCGAGGGTCTGGGGTTGCGGGGCCGTGGGTGGTTGCGGCGTGGCCTGGTGGCTGGCCATTTCCTGTTTCAGGTAAGCAATTTCGTGGGTCAGGTTCTTCAACTGCGTGTGCATCCGGGAGTTGACCACCGAGAGGTGAACCAGAAAGACGATGATGGCCAGAATGCCCACCAAAAAGATGAGCGATGGTGGGTAAAACACGCCCAGCATTTCGGAAATCTTGTGCAACCCCCGCCGCCAAACCGAGAAAAATACCAGCACGGCGGTACAAAAAATCCAGACAATAGAATACTCTTCCCGCAGTTTCCCTTTCACGATGAGCCGGAAAATCATGACCAAAAACACCATCGCCCCGATGATGCTGATGAGTTGAATCGGAATCGATAAGCCTTCCATAAGGAGTTGGTTTTAGGCGGTGGCCGGTTGTTTGCCCCGCAACCGAAGGTACACAAAGAAAATGCCCAGCGTGACCTTAAACATATAATAGATGGCCCGCGTGCTGTTGATAGACGACACGCCGCCCTGCCGTTCCTGCATCATCACGGGCACTTCCAGCATCCGCAGGTGGCTCAGGCCAAACTGCACAATGGCCTCAGGCTCAGGGTATTCGTCGGGATAATAATCGTTGACGAGGGCCAGCGTTTTGCGGTTGAACGCCCGAAACCCCGATGTGCTGTCGTGGATGGTCTGGCCAATGAGCAGTTGGTTCAGCCACCGAAAATACCGGATACCCAGCCGCCGCACCGCCGACGATTGAAACCCTTCGTTGGTCATAAACCGCGAGCCAATCACCACGTCGGCGCGGTCTTGCAGCAGGGGTTCCAGCAGTTTGGGCAACTGGTGGGCGGGGTGTTGGCCGTCGCCGTCGAGCTGCACGGCCATGTCGTAGCCGTGGCGGTGGGCATATTTGTAGCCCGCCTGCATGGCCCCGCCAATGCCCAGGTTGGTGGGCAAATCCAGGTAAAAACAGTTGGCCCGCCGGATGGCCCGCAACGATTGGTCGGTAGAGCAGTCGTTCACCACCAGCACATCAAGCCGGAGGCCAAGCTGTTGTTTGGTTTGGTTGATGCTCTCTACCACCGCTTCAATGGCCACTTGCTCGTTGTAGCAGGGCACCACCACCAGGATGCGGGCGTTGGCGGGTGGCTCAGTCATTGATCCGATAAATCTTCAGCGACCCCATATCCTCCACCAGTTTCATGCACCGAATCTCGACCGGTTGCGGCTCCCGGTCGAAGATAACGTACCTGACGTTCAGCGTCTTGAGCCGGGGCGAGCAGGGGTCCATGGCCACCATGCAGCCGTCTTCAAAATTATTCTGGATATAAACCGAATCCGTGCCGTTGATGAACGTGCTGTAAACCGTGTGGGCGTAGCGGTTATACGACGAGTCGCGGCGCATTTTGGGGTCAAGAACCTTGTAGACGTTGCGGGGCGGAATGTATTTCACGCCCGTCAGCGTTTCTACGCCGGTAGCCGTAACCATGTAGGTGATGAACTGACTGCCGAACACCACCCATTTGGCTTTGGGGTCCCGGTCGCCAATGGCTTTCACGGTTTTGTAGAGCGAATGATCCAGGATGGGCGAAAGGCCAATGGCCAGGGGGTTGAAACTCAGGTTGGGCAGCAAATACAGCAACACGCCCGCCATGAACACCACCGATTTGTACCGCCAGTTGATGGTGAACAGCAGCAACGCGTTCATGACCGTAAACAACAGCACGGGCACAAACATTTGCTGGCTTTTGAACAGCCCGCCCGCATCGTCGAGGTTGACGTTGGCGGCGTAGAGCATGAACCCAAACACCCCGGCCATAAGCAACGCATTGATGCCGAGGCTCACCTGCCGGAACTGGTCTTTCATGTAATCGAGGTAGATAACGGCCAGGAGCACACTGCCCACACCTAGCGGTATTTGCGCCCGCCGCGTGGGACTCATGCTCATCAGGGTGCTTTCGGCCAGCCATTTGGGCCAACCCAGTTCCATCCAGGTCATCATGGCCACCACATACACGCAGCCCAAAACCAGCACCCAGTTTACGCGTTTGGTGAGCACGGTGTAGGCAATGACCGACGGAATAATGACGGGCATAAACGTCAGATAATGAGATAGTTCGCAGATGTTCAGCCAGGCTTGTGGGTACGTTCGGGCGTTGAACAGCCAGCTAAAATATTCGGAATACCAGTTGGCAATGAAGCCCGTACCGCCCAAATCGAGCCGCCGACCGGGGTATACCGTGCTGGCCACGGCATCGAGCGTGGGTTTCAGTTCCTGGTAGCACGAATAGACCAATGCCCCCACCCCAGCCAGGCAAAGCACCACCACGCCCAGCTTAAGGGGGAACTGGAACCGCAAACCGGGGTGGTTGCGGTTGTTGAGCACGTACCCAACGAACATAAACAGAAAGGCGTAGCCCATGGGCACCTGGAAGGGCGGGTAAATGAAAAATATCTCGCTACACAGCCCCCAGGCCACCAGCAACCCCAGCCCCGCCCACTGCCACCACACCCGTTTGGTGGAAAACAGCAGCAGCGCGGCGGCCACAAAAATGAGACAGAAAAACGCGATGATGACCGCCGCCCCGCCGTTCCAGTTTTGCGTGCCCGACGAGAGCCAAAGCCACAAACTGCCGAACGCCGAGGCGTAGAAATTGCTCCGCGTCATCAGCATCAGAAACAGAAACGAGGCCACCAGCAAACTCATGTAGTTGAAATTGCCGTTCCAGGCCACGGCCTGTTCGGTGCCCAACAGCAAAAACCCCCACAGCGCGGGTTTGAAGAGCATGAAAATGTGGCGGTTGGGCAGCAGTAACAACCCCGTTTTTTCACCCCCGACCGACTCGTTCACGATGGGCAGGCCCCGGTTGGCGTTGGAGAGATACCACGGAATGCCCACCGCATATTCGTCCATTCGGATGGCTTGCGGCGTGCCCAACAGCAACCCTTTGCGCAGGCTGGAACCGTCGGGCAGGCGTTCGTTCCAGACCGGGATGGAGATGGTGTGAATTTTAAGGAGGGTGAAAATCAGAAACAACGCTACCCAAAAACCAACGTACCAGCGGGCTTTTTTATCGAACCGAATTAGCACGGTCGGGTCTCCGTTGGCAAGGGGCGGGCGGGGAACGACGGGGGCAACGGCTGGCCCGGCCTGGATTGGCGCGACCTGGCTTGCTCCGCTAACAGGCGGTGTAGCTGGCGCAACGCGGGAGGATTCTGCCCCGGCCTGGATTGCCCCGGCAACGTACCTGGGCGGCGCGGCTTGTGGTGGTCTGGCCTGTGGTGGCCCCGCCTGGATTGGCCCGGTCTGGGAGGCTCCGGCGGGCTTTTTCTTTTTCGACATAGAAGGATGCCCGAACAAGCCGGGCCGTGGGTTATGGGCAGGGAAGCAGCCGGGCTGTTCCCCCGTGGGGTCACATCAATTTACGGGCCAAGATGAGCCACGGGTTACTGAGCAAAGATAATCGGGTGTGGTGCCTGGTTTTTTAAGAACTTGCGGGCGCAATGAAGTTTTCGGTAAAAACGGCTCTTTTTCTCCTCTTTTCGCTTGGTCTGCTCGCATTCGCCCTGCGGAATATTCAGTGGAGCGACATCCGGGGGCAGTTTGCCCAGGCCCGTTATGGCTGGCTGTTGCCCCTGGCCCTGAGCATTGTGGCCACGTTTGGGTTGCGGGCGGCGCGGTGGCGGCTGGCCTTGCAAGCCCTGGGCTACCGGCCCTCGCTGTTCCATGCCACGGTGGCGGTGTCGGCGGGAAATCTGGCCAGTCTCATCATCCCCGGCGCGGGCGAACTGACCCGTTGCGGCACCCTGCAACGCACCGATGGCATACCGTTGGCGCAGGGCGTAGGGTCGGTGGTGGCCGAGCGGCTGGTCGACGTAGGGATGCTGCTGGTCCTGCTGGTACTGACCCTCACGCTGGAATACCAACGCCTGTTTACCGTTTTTTCCGACCTGCTTACTGCCCGTTTTCAGGCTATGCCGGGCTGGTTGTGGCCGGTAATGACCGGGCTGATTTTGTTAGCTAGTGGATTGATTATCTGGTGGTTGATACGTCCCGCCTCCGCCGCCAATGCCGTGCCGGGGCTGTGGCAACGCTTTGGCGAGGGGCTGCTGGGGTTGCGGCGGTTGCCCCACCCGGCCTGGTACGTTGCCCTGAGTATCCTGATCTATTTCGTCTCGTTTCTGACCATGTATTTCGCCGGGCTGGCCACGCCGCAGTTCCTGAGCAACCCGCGCATTGGCCTCAGTCTGCTCACCATTGGCAGCGTGGGCGGGTTGGCCGTGCCCACGCAGGGCGGCGTGGGTACGTATCACGTCCTGTTTGCGCTGGTCTTGGGTCTGTACGGCTTCGGCCACGCCCCCGCTTTGGCTATGGCTACGTTCATTCACGCCGTAGTAATGGGCCTTAGCCTGATCGTCTCCGGCCTGAGTTTTTTGCTGATCCCCTTTCTCCTCAATCGCCGCGAACAAAAAACCGCCCCCGTTCTGTAGCTATGCAAACCTTCGTTTCGCCTTTCCTTATCCGTGTTTTGGCGGTGTGGCTACCCCTCTTTTTGTTGGGAAGTTGTTCGACCGAAAAAAAGGGTGCGGCCAACGTACCTGGCGAAGCCGAGCCAACCTGCACGATCTTTTTTATCGATAAAAGTCTGAGCAACAGTCACCTGACCGATGCCCGAAACCTGTATGAACGCACCATTCGGGAGGCCATTGCCGAACGGGTACAGCAGAAGGGCGATAAAGTGATGGTCTATTTCGTGCATGACAACACGGCCAAAGCCCGTGCCCTCTCGCTCACGGCCCGAACCCCCTTGCCCGATACCGACGGGTCCAGCCCCACCGACCGCGAAGCCGCCCAAACCGATTATGCCCTCCAACTCACCCGCGAACACACCACGCTTTGCCGCCAAGTATTGACCAAACTCGACCAGCCAAACCCCGGCCTCTCTAACCAACACACCGACCTCTGGGGGAGCCTGGCCGTACTGGCCCGCGCCGACGAATCGGGCCGGTTTCAGGTACGTGCTTATTACCTGAGCGACATGGTGGAGAGCATGACCGGCCCCGGTCGCCGCGATTTTCACCGAACGCCCCCCGCCACCACCCAACAAGCCGACGACTGGGCCAAAACCGATGCTGAAAAGCTCGGTACGCAGCACGTCATCGGCTCGCCGGAAATCAGGTTGGTGCTGCCGTTTGCGGCCACGGCTTCGGCGCGGGAAAACAACCCCGCCATCAGCCGGTATTGGCACACGCTTTTCGAGGCGTTGGGAGCGCAGGAGGTGGAGGAGTAGGGGGCTATTCCCGAAAATCTTTATCATACGGCAATTGGCGCGAGGCTTTCCGCATGATGGTGGTGATGATGGTGCCGGTATTGCTGCCGAATCCCCGCGAAAGGGTCTTGTCGTATTTCCAGAGCAATTCGCCCGTTTTGCCGTCGTTGATGCTGATGCTGGTTTTGCCCGTGTTGGTAGCCCCGCCAAACCCCACCAGCAACGACATGGCCACCGCCGCCCCGTTCGACATGGGTTGGGTGCTCTCGAACGTACCCGACACGATGCCGTCGACGTTGAGAATCTTGGCCATTTCTTCGGTCGTGAACCCTGCCATGGTCTCGTAGGTGATGGCGTTGCGTTCCAGCAGGGCGTTGGTGCGGGCGGGGTCCTGCACGTCGATGGTGAGGTCGTTGCTTTCGCGGCGTTTCAAAAAATACGAATGCACCGCACTCTGTACGCCCAGTCCTTCGCGCTTTTCCAGGCTGGCCACGCCCGCCGGCCCGCCGTTTTTCTCTACCTCCTGGGGCCGTAGGCTCAGCGTGGTTTTGAAAGGCAAAATGGCCAGAATCTTGTGGGTTTTGGCCAATGCGTTGAAGTTGGGACTGGTGTAAATCTCGCGGGTTTGAGCCAAACTCGTTACCGAGAGTAGGGCGGCGGTGGTCAGGAGCAAAACGGTTTTCATAATACGAACGGGAGTAGGGTTTGTTTCGGAGGCCTAAAGTGAACAAAAACCGGTAAATGGCAAATTAAATTTAACGAACGGTTGGCCCCGACTACCCCCCCCCCCACCCCTCCCCGTTAGGGAGGGGAGCAATGCTCCGCAATTGGCCGTGACTGCTCCCCTCCCTGATGGGGAGGGGTGGGGGGGGGGGCGACTACCCCGCCACGAGCTTGTTGGCCAGCAGTAACGAAATGGCCATGTCCGCCACCCCGCCCGACAGCACCAGCACCCACTCGCGCCGACGTACCTGGGTCAGTTGCAGCACCAGATGGGCCACGGCCAGCACCGCCGCCACCACCAGCAGTTGCCCCAGTTCCAGCCCGATGTTGAAAGCCAGCAACGGCCTGAGCAGGTCGGCTTCGGCCCCCAGCAAGCTACGGAGGTAGTTGGCAAAACCCAGCCCATGAACCAGCCCAAACACCAGGGCCAGCCCGTAGCGGCCCCAGTTCTGGCCCGGCCCGTTACGGGTAGCAAACTGGTTTTGGCGCGGCTCACGGACGAACAGATTCAGCACCGACGTGACCAAAATCGTGACCGGAATCAGCAACTCAACCACGTCGGTGCGGTAGGTGAAAAAGCGCAACGTGGCCAGGGCCAGCGTAATGGAATGCCCCAGGGTGAAGGCCGTGACCAGCACCAGCACCTGCCGCCATTGGGCCAGACTGTAGACCGCGCACAGGGCCACCACAAACAAAATATGGTCGTAACCCCGTGGGTCGGTGATGTGGTCGAAACCCAGGCGGAGGTAGAGCAAAAAATCGGACATGGGCGTAAAGATAGCCGCCCGCCCCGGCAAAAGCAGATCAGCGTTTTGGCCCTATCTTCGTGGCTATGCTTGTCTTTCCCGGCTGTAAAATCAACCTCGGCCTTCAACTCACCCACCGTCGCCCCGATGGGTTCCACAACCTCCTGTCGGCGTTTTACCCCGTGGTTTGGTCCGATATGCTCGAAATTATTCCGGCCCCGGCGTTTGGGTTCACGGCTACGGGCTTGCCCATCCCGGCCCCAATGGCCAAGCCGCCGGGCAACGTACCTGAGCCGGTGGCAAACAACCTGTGTGTGCGGGCCTACGAAGCCCTCCGGGCCGATTTTGCCCTGCCGCCCGTGCAAATGCACCTCCACAAACTGGTGCCCATTGGCGCGGGGCTGGGCGGTGGCTCTGCCGATGCCGCCGCAACGATCAACCTGCTCAACACCCTTTTCGACCTGCACCTGACCACGGCCCAACGCGAAGCATACGCCCGAAAATTGGGTAGTGACTGTGCTTTTTTCATCGAAAATAAACCCCGCTACTGCACCGAGAAAGGCGACGTTTTCGAGGATATTGACCTGAACCTGAGCGGCCACCACATCCGGCTGGTGTACCCCGCGCTGGCTATTTCTACCGCCGAAGCCTACGCCGGGGTGGTGCCGTGCCTGCCCGCCGTGCCGCTGCGCACGTTGCTACAAGCGCCCATTGGCACCTGGCGCGAGCACGTCCACAACGATTTTGAAGACAGCCTTTTCCCGAAATACCCCGCTCTGGCCCATCTGAAAGACTTTCTATACCAGCAGGGAGCCATTTATGCCAGCCTGAGCGGAAGCGGCTCAACGGTGTACGGTATTTTTTCGGCCCCACCGGAAAAAATAGACCTCGATTCGCGTTACACCGTTTGGGACGGAAAATTATAAGCGCGGAACGAAAAAAATGAGTCGATTAACAAAGCGGCGGGAGCCATACCGGTTTATGATCTGGCTCGGCATGGGCGGTAGTGTGCTGGCCTTCACGGTGTTGCTGGGCGTATATATTGTGCGCCAAACCGGCCCCGGCTGGCCCGACGTGGCCTTGCCCGTCGTGTTTCTGTTGAGCACGGTGGTCATTTTGCTCAGCAGCCTCACCCTCCGCAACGCCAACCGCGCCTTTGGTCACGAGCAGTTCGCGAGCTATCGTATTAACCTCGGCACCACGCTAGCCCTGGGTACGCTGTTTATTTTGTTGCAGGCCTGGGGTTGGCGGCAAATGCTGGGGGCTGGGGCCGGGCTACAGGGCAACCCGGCGGCGGGTTTTGTCTACATCCTGACGGGCTTGCACCTGCTGCACATCCTGCTGGGGCTGGTGTTTATGGGCATTGCCCTGGCCGAAGCCCTGCGCCGCCGCGCCTACGTAGAAGCATTTGTGTACAGTGTAAACCCGCCCAATCAATTGAAAATCAAGCTCATTACGCTTTACTGGCATTTTGTGGATGTGCTGTGGGTGGTGCTGTTTCTGTTTTTGCTCCTGCACCACCGCATCGACTGGCGGTTGCTCTGAGTACTGGCTAACCCCGCCCGGCATGTACCTTTGCTGCCATGAATTATATTCTTTTCGACGAACCAACGGTGCGCACGGCCCTGCTGCCCCTCACCTTCACGCGGCCCGTGGCGGGTATCCGGGTGGGCATCTGGACGCTGGCCGAAAAATGGCAACACTGGCTTGGCGCACCCGTAGGCTACCTGCCGGGTGCCACGTACCTGACCGACTTATTTCCCCCCTTGCCCGCCCCCACCGGCTCACCAACGCGCTACATCAACGGCGCGGTGTGCCCCTCCGAAACGCTGCTGACCGAGTTGCGCGGCCTCCGGGCGGGAGAGGCTTTGCTGGCTCCCGACCAAACGTTGCTGGCTGTTTGCAGTGACATTTCCCTCAGCAACGTACCTGACCCGGCCCGCTACACGCCTGTTTTAGCTACCGAAACGCCGGTGATAATTCGGCAGTTGCCCGATATTTTTGCCCTCAACGGCGAACAAATTCGCGCCGATTTCGACCGGCTTACGCGGGGGCGCACCTCGGCCCCCCTCACCGACCCCCACACCCGCGTATACGGGGCCGAAAACGTGTTCATCGAAGCCGGGGCCACCATCCGGGCGGCGGTGCTCAATGCCGAAGCCGGGCCAATTTATATCGGCAAAAACGCGGTTATCTCCGAGGGCACCACTATGGTGGGGCCGTTTGCGCTGTGCGAGAGTGCCACCGTGAACTGGGGCGGAAAAATGCGCAGCAACACCACCATCGGGCCGTTTTGCAAGGTAGGCGGCGAGGTGGGCAACTCGGTTTTTTTCGGGTACAGCAACAAAGCCCACGACGGTTTTCTGGGTAATTCAGTCATTGGCGAGTGGTGCAATCTGGGCGCAAACGTCAACAATTCGAACCTGAAAAACGACTACACCACCGTCAAACTCCACAGCTACGCCACGGGTCAGCCCGAAGACACCGGGCGGCTGTTTTGCGGCCTCATTCTGGGCGATTACACCAAAGCGGGCATCAGCACCATGTTCAACACGGGCACGGTGGTGGGCGTAAACGTAAACGTGTTTGGGGCGGGGTTTCAGCCCAAACACATCCCGTCGTTTTCGTGGGGCGGCGGGGCCGAAGGGTTCTCGGACTACCGCCTGGAAAAAGCCCTGCACGTGGCCCGCGAAACCGTGGGGCGGCGCGGTATGCCCTTTGGCCCGCCGCAGGAAGCCCTGCTACGGGCGGTGTATGCCGCCAGCCGTGGGCCACAGCCGGGTCAATAGTCGGGTGCCGTCGGGGTAGAGGTTCAGGGCCAGCAGACCGCCGCCGTAGACCAGCACAATACCCGTCGACCGAACCAGTAAGTCAATGATTACCAGTGTTTTACTGGCTGTTTGGTAGGGTGGCCACACGGCCAGCCCCCACACGGCCAGTCCCAGCCCCAGCACCGCCACATTGCGCCAGCCGAAGGGTTGAAGCCCGAAAACCGCCCACACAAACCCGGTGCGGGCGGCGTTGAACAGCACCGTGGCCACAACCGCCCCCACCGCCGCGCCTTCCAGCCCGTAGGTACGTATGAGGCCCGGCGTGATGCCCACCGTGATGACCACCATGCCCACCACAAAGACCGAATCCCAGGCGTAGCGGCGCGAGGTGGTCAGAATTTGCCCGTTCACGCCCGTGGCCATGTCGATGAGTTTGGCCAGGCCCACCCACAAAATCACGAAGTACCCGGCCTGATACCCGGCGGGCAGAAACTGAAAAATGTTGGGCAAATTGGCCGCAATACCCACAAACGCCACGCACCCGATCACCAACTGCGCCAGGCAACTTTTCTGGTATACTTCCCGAATTTTGGCCAGATCGTTGGCTTTCCACGAATCGGCAATGACCACGCCCGACACTTTGTAGAGTATGGTGGCGGGTGCCGCAATGACCGACCCAAACGCCGCGCTGATGCCATACACGCCCGTGCTGGCCAGCCCCAGCGAGGCGTTGATGAACACCTTGTCGAGTTGCAGAATCAACTGCGTGGAAAGGCCCGTCATCAGCGTCAGGGCGGCGTAGCGCAGCAGGTCATGGCGCAGGGTGGGGGGTAGGTGCAGGTTTCGGGGAGAGAGCACGAATTGACCGTTGCGGGCCACGCTGAGCATCATCAGCCCCAGCGGCACCAGGTACGACCCCATCCAGGCGGCCAGCAACGCGGGAAAACTGAGCCAGTCCTGCCGGTAGGCCAGCACCGCCACCAAAAACAGCACCCGCTGCGCCACGTCTTTCAAAAACGTACCCGTCACGCTGTCGTACAGCAAGCGGGCGTAGTTGTCGAACAAATTGAAGAACAGCGTGGCAAACGTAAGCGGAATGAGCAGGAGGTAATACTGCGAAAACAGGGCCGACTTTTCGGCGTTGGCCGCCTGAATCTGGTCTTTGAACCCCAAAATAACGCCCAGGCTCAGGCCAAACCCCACCACCGACGTACCCAGGGCCAGTAGCAGAAACCCGCCGTGCCCCCGTTCGGCGTTGCGGAAATAGGGGAAATATCGCCCCCCGGCCCCGTTTATGCCCAGGTTGGCCACCTGCGTCAGCACCACCGACACGCCCATGAGCAGTTGGAGGAGGCCGTTTTGGTCTTTGCTGAGGGTGTTGGGTAGCAGCAGCCCCACCGTGAGGAACCCCACGCCAATGCCCGCGTAGGCCCACCCCGTTCCCCGAATTGTTTGCTGCTGAATGTGCCCCATGAGTACCTTGTAGCCGTAAAGTAACGCCAAACCGACGTACCTTCATCACGTCTTTATTGCCCCGAACCCCCGCCACCAACGTACCTGAGCCACTTTTTCAGCCATGCAACAACCCATTCCCTACGGTCGGCAACACATTACCGACGACGATATTGCCGCCGTGGCCGAGGTCTTGCGCGGGCCGATGCTCACGCAGGGGCCGAGCATCGCGGCGTTTGAAACCGCTTTTGCCGCCTACATTGGGGCACCCTACGCCGTGGCCGTGGCCAACGGAACCGCCGCCCTGCACCTGTGCGCCCTGGCTCTGGGCGTGGGGCCGGGCACGCGGGTTATCACCTCGCCCATCACGTTTTCGGCTTCGGCCAACTGCGTGCGCTACTGCGGCGGCGAGGTGTTTTTTGCCGATGTAGACCCCGCCACCGTGCTGCTGGACCTGGAGGCCGTGCGAAAACTGATTGAGGCCCACCCGCCGGGCTATTTTTCGGGCATCATCCCCGTCGATTTTGCGGGCTACCCCGTCAACATGGTTGCGTTCCGGCAACTGGCCGATGCCCACGGGCTGTGGCTCCTGGAAGACAGTTGCCACTCGCCGGGCGGGACGTTTTCGACTGATAAACGTACCCACCGCTGCGGCGACGGCTCACTGGCCGACCTGGCCATTTTCAGTTTCCACCCCGTGAAACACATTGCCTGCGGCGAGGGCGGCATGATTACTACCGCCAGCGAACCCTTGTACCGGCATCTGCTGCGGCTCCGTACCCACGGCATCACCAACCAGCCCGCCGAGTTTACGCCCCCCGCCCCCCACGAACCCGAACGCGGCGGCTGGTACATGCAATTGCAGGAACTGGGCTATAACTACCGCCTCACGGATATGCAGGCGGCACTGGGCCTGAGTCAGTTAGGCCGCGTTGACGCGATGCTGGCCCGCCGCCGCCAACTGGCCGCGCAATACGACCGGGCCTTTGCCAACACGCCCGTGCAGACCATTGTGCCGCCCGCCAGCGTGGGCCACGCTTACCATCTGTATGTAATCCAGACCGAAAACCGGAAGGGGCTGTACGACTTTCTTCGCACCAAAAATATTTTTGCGCAGGTGCATTACATTCCTGTACATACCATGCCGTATTACCAAAAACAGGCGGCTTCGGCGGGCCACTACCCCCACGCCGAACGCTACTACAGCCGGTGCCTGAGCCTGCCCATGTTTCCCACCCTCACCGATGCCGAGCAACAGTATGTGGTGGAGCAGGTGCTGGCTTTTGTGGGCAAATGAAGACCTGGCTACCGGCTGGGTTGGGGATTTTGGCGGTGCTGTACTACGCCGCTACCGTGCTGGCCTACGCCTATGATTTTCCCTACATGGACGACTACCCCGTGGTGGTCGATTTCCTGAACCGGCTCCCGGCGGCGCATACCATTGGCCAGAAAATGACCCTGCTGCTGGAACAAAACAATTTTCACCGGCTGGTGCTGGTCAAGCTGCTGGCCTGGGCCAATGTGGGCCTGACCGGTTCGGTCAGTTTCCTGCTTTTGCAATACGTGGGCCTGGCGGCGTTATTGGCCACGGCGGCGTTGTTGTGGGCCGCCCTACAGCCCCCCCCGCCCCCGAAGGGGGAGCCAGGCTCGGCCCACCGCCCAGGCGGACAACTTCCGGCAGATAGGCCGAGTTTGGCTCCCCCTTCGGGGGCGGGGGGGGCTTTCCTTCTGTTCCAGTTTCAGGGGTGGAACGTGGCGTTTTGGCCCATTGTGGCGGTGTCGAATGTAGTGGCTCCGTTGCTGGCGTTGGCGGCGTTTGGGGTGGCGTTCCGGCCTGGTACGGTGCCGGGGCAACTCACCGGCGCACGGGTGACGGGGGCCGTGGGGCTGGGGTTGCTGGCTTTGTTCACCAATGGTAACGGGCTGTTGGTGCTGCCGCTGCTGGGGCTGGGCTGGGGGTTGCGTGGGCAGTGGCGGGGCGTTGGGGCCGCGCTCGTGGCCGGGGTGGCGGGGTATTGGGTCTATTTTCAGCACTACCAAAACCCGTCTGGTACGTTGCTGACGACGCTTTTTTCCGTCGAAAAAATAACCCACCTGCTGGCTCTCGATACGGCTTTTTTGGGCGCGGCACTCTACCATCCCGCCGCCGCCCGGTTGCCTATTCTGGTGGGGAGCCTCAGCGTAGGATGGGTGGCTTATTTGGGCTGGCTGCGCTACGACCGCACCAACCCCGTGCTGTTTTGGCTCCTTATATTCCTGCACCTCACCGGCCTGATGCTGGCCCTGAACCGCCTCCAGAACGACACCAGTATTGTGTTTGCCTCGCGCTACCGCAACATCACGGCGTTGCACCTGGCCACCACGTACCTGACCGTGGCCGACGTGCTGGGCCGGGCCGGGCTGGTGCGGGTGCGGCGGGGTGTGGTGGGCCTGGCCACTGTGGGCAGTGCCGCGCTGTGCCTGGTTTCCAACCTCACTTACCACAGCAAGGTGGTGCGGTTTCGGGAACTGAAACAGACTGATAACCTGCTTTGGCAACGCTACGGCCTCGTCCGGGCGTGTGCGCCGCAATATGGCCCCGCCGTCGCTCTGAGTTTGTTGACCCGGCGCGGGTTGTTCCGGCCCACGGCTGTGTCGTTGGCCGGGTTGCAGAGTAGGGCCGTGGCGGCAGTTTCCGGCACTGTCGATGTGTCCGCACCTACGGGTAAACTTCAGTATGCGCTCGATTTTTGCCGCATCGATTCGGGATTTGTGGTCGTGAGCGGGTGGGCTAAAGTGGCGGGGCAAAAAGCCAATTTCAACCAAACCACAGTGGGTATAAAAACCAACGGTAATTGGCAGTACTATAGCACTTTATTTCACCAACGGCTTGATAATCATGACTCGGCAAACGACAAAGACACCGGTTTTACGGCCATTATTCCCGCCACCAACGTACCTGACTCGCTGCGAATCGTGGTGCAATCAGGACGGGTTTTGGCCCAAAAGACGTTTTATTTGCCCCTACTTATTTCGCTAAAATGACCACCATCTGCATCATTCCCGCCAGGGGCGGCAGCAAACGCATTCCCCGCAAAAATAGCCGCCCGTTTTTGAGTGCGCCCATCTTGGCCTGGTCTATTCGGGCGGCATTGGAATCAGGCCTTTTCGACGAAATCATGGTCTCGACCGACGACGACGAGATGGCCGATCTGGCACGTACCTACGGGGCGGTGGTGCCGTTTATGCGTTCCGAAACCACCGCCCATGACTACGCCACCACCGCTGCTGTGCTGGCCGAGGTGCTGGCCGAATACGCCAGCCGGGGCCGCGTGTTTGCTCGAGCCTGTTGCCTTTATGCCACCGCCCCCTTGGCTACTCCCGAACGTCTTCGCGAGGCGTTTGATAAGCTGGCAGAGGGCGGGTTCGATACTGTTTTTCCGGTGGTGCGCTACGGGTTTCCGGTGCAGCGGGCGGTGGTGTTTCAGGCTGACCGGCTGGTTTGGCGCGAACCCCAACACGCCCTGAGCCGGTCGCAGGACCTGGAACCGGTTTACCATGATGCGGGGCAATTTTACGCTTTTGATGTACCAGCGTTCCTGCAAACGGGTCTGCTATTGACCCCCAACAGCGGTGGCATTGAACTCTCCGAACTTGAAACCCAGGATATTGACACGCTGACCGACTGGCACCTGGCCGAACTAAAGCACCAACTGCTTTTCTCCGGCCACGCCGCCCCCAGGCCCGTTGGCTAAATGGAGAGCGGGGGAAGGATCGGCGTGGGGTGTTAACGAGGCGTTCCTGTTGTAGCTTTGTTGAGACGACACCACCCATTTCCCCATGAAAAAACTGCTTTTCCGCGCCGACGGTACCACCCAAACCGGCATGGGCCACATCATGCGTAGCCTGGCCCTTGCCCAAATGTTGATGGGCGAAGGCGACATGCCCGAATTCGACTGCCGGTTTGCCACCTGCCAACCAACTTCCGC
>JAYUKZ010000437.1:0-5729 GCA_043763995.1 Fibrella sp. | reverse complement strand
CCTCCGCCGCGTAGATACCCGACACCGAACGGGTGGTGGCTTTGTGCCGCCCAAACGCCGCCTCCAGCGCGTCGGAAATTTCGCCCAGCGTAGCCCGGCACCGCGCCGCTTCGATGGCCAGGGAAAGAAGAGGCCCCCCAGCCCCCGAAGGGGGAGCCTCCGCCTCAGAATGCGCCGAGGCTAAGGCTCCCCCTTTGGGGGTTGGGGGGCTTTGGCTTGCCCTCGTCAAGGCTTCCAACGCCGCCGTTACGGCCTGTTGGTTGCGGGTGGCACGTACCTGGGCAAGTCGGGCAATCTGGCTTTTTCGCACCGAATCGTTGTCGATGTCGAGCAGGTCTATATCGGTCTTACTGTCTGATTTGTAGCGGTTTACACCCACAATCACATCGCGGTTGCCATCAATTCGGGCTTGTTTGCGGGCGGCGGCTTCTTCAATGCGCAACTTGGGCAACCCCGTTTCAATGGCCTCTGTCATGCCACCCAACTGCTCCACCTCGTCGATGAGAGCCGTAGCCTTTTCTATCAGTTCACCGGTTAGGTATTCCACGTAATACGACCCGCCCCAGGGATCAACGGCGCGGGTGATGTCGGTTTCGTGTTGCAGGTACAGTTGGGTGTTACGGGCAATGCGGGCCGAAAAATCGGTGGGGAGGGCAATGGCTTCGTCCAGCGAATTGGTGTGCAGACTTTGGGTGCCGCCCAACACCGCCGCCAGCGCTTCCAGGGCCGTGCGGGCCACATTATTAAACGGGTCTTGCTCGGTGAGGCTGTAGCCGGACGTTTGGCAGTGGGTGCGCAACGCCAGCGATTTGGCGTTGACAGGCCCAAACCGCTGCACCAGCGTAGCCCACAAGTACCGCCCCGCCCGGAGCTTGGCAATTTCCATGAAATGATTCATGCCGATGCCCCAAAAAAACGACAGCCGGGGCGCAAACTGATCGATGCTGAGGCCCGCCGCCAGACCCGTGCGGATGTATTCCAGCCCGTCGGCCAGGGTGTAGGCCAGTTCAATGTGGGCGGGCGCACCGGCCTCGTGCATGTGGTAGCCGCTGATGCTGATGCTGTTGAACTTAGGCATATGCTGACTAGTGTAGGCAAAAATATCGCCCACCAACCGCATGGACGGAGCCGGGGGGTAGATGTAGGTGTTGCGCACCATGAACTCCTTCAGAATGTCGTTCTGGATGGTGCCCGATAGTTTTTCGGGCGAAACGCCCTGCTCTTCGGCGGCCACAATGTAGAACGCCAGAATGGGCAGCACGGCCCCGTTCATGGTCATCGAGACCGACATCTGATCGAGCGGAATCTGGTCGAACAAGATTTTCATGTCTTCCACCGTGTCAATGGCTACGCCCGCCTTGCCCACGTCGCCCTCCACCCGTGGGTGGTCGGAATCGTAACCCCGGTGGGTGGCCAAATCGAAAGCGACCGACAGCCCTTTCTGGCCCGCCGCCAGGTTCCGCCGGTAAAATGCGTTAGAGGCTTCGGCAGTCGAAAAACCGGCGTATTGCCGGATTGTCCAGGGTTGGCGCAGGTACATACTAGCGTAGGGGCCGCGCAGGTAAGGCGGTATACCCGCCTGTGCATCAGCCGGTTGCCCAGGTACGTCGGCAACCGTAAAGCGCGGTTTCAGCCGGATACCTTCCGGCGTGAGAGGCCACGCGGCGGCGGTGAGTTGGTCAGGGCTGGTCATTTTTGGTAGACATTGAGCGGTTTAGATCCTGTAGCAGTGCCAGGTACGTATCCTGAACGCGAACTAAAATCTGGTGTCGTTCGGCCTGATCGACAACATCAGACAACGCCTTACGGCTGTCCAGCAGTTGTAGCCAGTCGTGGCCATTGGCTACTAATTCGTTCTTGAAAGCCTGTATAATGACTTTCCGGGGGCCTTTCACATCGGTGTATCCTTCCACGTCGGCAAAGTAAGCCTGGAGGGTTTTCCAGGCCAATTCTACCGTGAACCCGAAGCGTTGCAACACGCCGTCCTGCTCCAGATCGGTCAGGTTGGGGTAGGTCTGCAAGCCGTTTTCGAGTTGCCGCAGGGCACGTTGGAAATTCGTCAATCGGTTTATCCAGCGGGGTTCCATGTCGAGGCGGGGAGGCGTGAGGCGTGAGGCGTAAAATTCTTACTAAATTAACCACGGACGACCATTCTTCAACTGTTTAGAAATTTTCTAAATAATAGTTGGCTGTCTGGATTTCGCCCTGTAGTTTTGCATTGTTTAAAAACAATCTAAATAATGCGCGTCTCAATCGTCTGCTTTTCCGCCTGTCTGGCCCTGGCTTCTTTCGGCCCGCTGGTTGCTTCCCCAAACACTGGTTCGGTGCTTTTTTCCGACGATGTGCCGGTTGGCACTGGCCTATTGCGCGGCCAGGTACGTTGGTCGGGCGGCGAAGCCCTGCCCGGCCTCACGGTGCGGGTGAAGGGGTCTATCCGGGTCACAAGTACCGACGAGGCTGGTTTTTTCCAGTTTCGGGGCCTGTCGGAAGGGACTTACGTGGTGGCGGTTTCGGGCGTGGGCGTGGTGCCGCTGGAACAAGCCGTTCGGGTAGGCAGGGGCGAAGCTGCTACGCTAGATTTTTCGGTTGAACCAAGCGTAGAGCAACTGGCCGAACTGAAAGTAGGAGCCGCCAGAGGCCCGGCCATCCGCGAAACCCTGCCCGACGTGACCAACACGGCCATTTATGCGGGCAAAAAATCGGAGGTTATTAGCCTGGCCGCGCTCGATGCCAACCTGGCCACAAATAGCACCCGGCAGGTGTTCAGCAAAACGCCGGGCGTGATGGTCTGGGAAAACGATGGGTCGGGTGTGCAGGTGGGCGTGTCGGTGCGGGGGCTTAGCCCCAACCGGTCGTGGGAATTCAACGTCCGGCAAAACGGTACCGATATCAGTTCCGACCCGTTTGGCTATCCCGAAGCCTATTACAACCCCCCAATGGAAGCCGTTGACCGCATTGAACTGGTGCGGGGCGGGGCCTCGTTGCAGTTCGGGCCGCAGTTTGGCGGGCTACTCAACTACGTGCTCAAACCGGCTTCGGCCACCAAACCGTTCAGCCTGGAAACCCAGCAAACGGTAGGCAGCTATGGCCTTTTTTCGACCTACAACCGCGTGAGCGGCACCGTGGGGCGGTTTCAATACAACGCTTACGCCCACTACCGGCAAGGCAACGGCTGGCGTGAAAACAGCCAATACGCCATTTTCAACGGCTTTGCGTCGGTGTCGTACCTGGTCTCGAACCGGTTGCGGCTGGGGCTTGAAGTATCACAGATGACCAATGAGAGCCAACAGGCGGGGGGCCTCACCGACGCGCAGTTTCAGCAGGATGCCCGCCGCAGCAGTCGCGCCCGCAACTGGTTGAGCACCCCCTGGACGGTGCCCACGCTGACGGCAGAATACGTTTTTTCGGACAAAAGTCGCCTCACCGCCACCCTGCACGGCTTGCTGGGCGAACGCAACAGCATCGGTTTTGTGCAGCCCATCACCGTGGCCGACGCACCCACCGCCACGGGTCAACTGGCTAACCGGCAGCTAGACCGCGACCGCTACCGCAACTGGGGCAGCGAACTCAGGTACGTTACCCGCTTTGTGGCCGGGGGCCAAACCCACGCCCTGGCCACGGGCCTGAAATATTTCAACGGCCATACCCAACGCCGTCAGCAAGGCCGGGGCGATGCCGGTTCAGACTATAATTTGACCCTGCAAACCGACCGGTTCCCCCGCGACCTGAGCCTGGGCGTGACCAACGCGGCTGCGTTTGCCGAAGTGCTGCTACGCCCCCACCGCCGCTGGAGCGTTACGCCCGGCATCCGGCTCGAATCGTTAAGCAACGCCATTGGCGGACGGCTGAGCGTAGCCGCCAACGGTACTGATAATGTGGTTTCTCAGCAAAGCAGCCGCCGGTTTGCGCTGGCGGGCATAGGTACCGAACTGAAACTGACCGACCACATTACCCTCTACGGCAACGCCTCGCAAGCCTACCGCCCGGTGTTATTCTCCGATTTGACCCCCGCCGCCGTGACCGATTTTGTGGTTGACCCCAACCTGCGCGATGCCCGTGGCTACACCCTGGATGCGGGCGTTCGGGGCCGCGTGGGTAATTTCCTGACCGCCGACGTGGGCCTGTTCTACGTGAATTATAACGACCGAATCGGTACGCTGACGTTGCTTAACGAACAGGGACGTACCTACCAACTGCGCACCAACATTGGCCGCAGCGTGAGCCGGGGGGCCGAAGTGTACCTGGAGCTGGACCCCATTGCCGCCCTTTGGGGCCGGTCGCGGGTGGGGTATGTACGGGTGTTTTCGTCGCTCGGTTTCACCGATGCCCGCTACCAGAGCCTGCGCGTAGCCACCGTGGCCAACGGGCAAGCCACCGAAACCAACCTGAGCGACCGAGTGGTAGAAAATGCCCCGGCGTTCATCGGACGATTTGGGGCTACCTACGCCCTTAAATCGTTCACGATCACAGCCTTGCTAAACCGTGTGGGCCGGGCTTACAGCGATGCCAACAACACCGAAACGCCCACTGCCAACGCTCAGAACGGTGTTGTTCCGGCCTACCAAGTGCTGGATTTGGCCGCTTCCTGGACGCTGAAAAAACGCTATACCTTCCGGGCGGGCCTCAACAACCTGACCGATGCCCGCTATTTCACGCGCCGCGCCGGTGGCTACCCCGGCCCCGGCATCCTGCCCGCCGAAAGCCGCAACGGTTTTGTCTCGGTCGGGTTTACGTTGTAGGTACATTGGCTGACCAGCTTTACCTCACCCCCTTCCCCTCTCCTACTGAGAGGGGGGACTCTACCCAAAAAACTCTACCCAAAATCTCTGCTAATTGACGAAGCCTTTGCCGAAACGCGAAGCTACGCCGAGTCACCCCTCTCTGAAGGAGAGGGGAAGGGGGTGAGGTAAAAGGGGCCGGGGTTTTCCGGGCCGCTACTCAAACAACTTGGCCCTTCGCCTCACCCCATCCTCAACGGGCGGAGTGGGCAGAGAACCGGGTTCGTCGTGGCGGTATTTGGTTACGCCTACAATGGCTTGCCCGTCTTCGATGGCCCGGATCTGCGCCTGGTACGTTCGGTCGAGTTCGGTTTGGATGAACCCCGTTTGCCGGGCTGCTGCCAGTCCGCCAAGTTGCTCTACCTGCTCAATAACTTGCCAGGCGGCTTCGGCCAGTTGGTGGGTCAGGGTTTCAAGGTAATGACTGCCCGCGCCGGGGTCGGCCACATGGCCCAGGTAGCCCTCGTGAACCAGCAGGTTGGAAATGTTGCGGGCAATGCGCTGGCTGAATTCAGTGGGGGTATCTGTTCCAAATACAGCATCGTAGGGCCGGATGGTCAGCGCGTCGGCCCCGCCAATCACGGCGGCGAGGCTTTCGGTGGTGGCCCGCACAAGATTGGTGTAGGGCGTAGCGGCGGTTTCGCAGAACGCCGACGTGCTGGCATGGACGAACACACTGGCCGGGTTGGCGGCGGGTTCCAGGCGGGTCAACAGCACGCGCATGGCCCGGAGTTTGGCAATTTCCATGAAATAACTGGTGCCCACCGGCATAGAAACGGCCAACCGGGGCCACAGCGCAGGCAAATCGGACAGGCCCGGCACACGGCGCAGATCGGCGAGTTGGGCCAGGGTGAAGGCCAGTTCCTGGGTGGCATTGGCCCCGTTGTTGTGAAATTCGTCGCTGCTCAGGCCCGCCACCCGGAACCCCGGCGACTCTTTCAAGAGCCGCAA
>JAYUKZ010000436.1:0-1648 GCA_043763995.1 Fibrella sp. | reverse complement strand
AGCCCGCCGCCTGTTCATTTTCCTTGAGTTTAGCCTCAATCATGCCAATCACCACCTCGTCGGGCACCAGCAGTCCCTGATCCATGATGGCCTTCGCCTTTATGCCCAGCAACGTACCTGCCGCAATTTGCGACCGGAGCAAGTCGCCGGTGGAGAGGTGAACCAGGTGGTACTGTTTAATCAGATTTTCACTTTGCGTGCCTTTGCCGGCACCCGGCGGACCAAACAGTACAAGATTCAACATACGGTGTCGGTAAGAAAAGGTAGGAATAGGTTTCGGTTATGAAAAAAGCAACGGCGACAAATTTACAAAAAAGCTAGGGCGCGGACAAACCTGCCCGCGCCCTAGCCGCTCACTGTTGGAAGACTGTTACTTACCGGTACCTTTTTTGGCCGCCGGTTTAGTGGCCGGTACTGGTCTGGCCGGTGCCGGTGCCACGGTTGGGTTCAAAAACTCTTTGGCATCCTTGTCGTTGGGATCCAGTTCCAGCACTTTAGCCGCGTATTCTTTCGCTTTTACATCATCTTTTTTAGAAATGCTGTTCTGCACCAGGTAGCGGTAAGCCGTCACCAGGTATTTGCGGTTTGTTTCGCGGGTGGTGGCCCCGGTAGTGGGGTCGGCCTGGGCTACCAATGCCTGGTCAATGAATTTCTGGTAGAACCCCAGCGGATACCCATTGGCCAGCGATGACTCGCGTCCATTGGCAAAGTAGGTAGCCTGCGCCCGGTAATAATAGGCCAGTGGGTACGTCTTGCCATCCTTTTCCACCACTTCGGCCAGGCGGGCAAACGCTGTGTCGGCCTGCATAAACGCCTTCTTGCGCTCTACCCGTTGTTGGGCCGTATCGGCAATGATTTTGGGCACTTGCAGGCCGTAGTTGTAATAGGCCAGACCCAGTTTCAGGTAGTCGTTGGTGCCGGGTTTTTTGTCGGTGGCCAGAGCTTGCTTCAGGTACGTGGCAGCGCGGTCGTAGCGTTTGGTCGAATAATACCGGTCGGCTACGTCTTTGTAAAGGTTCTCAGTGGTGTCGTTGGGTGCCGCTATCAGCAGGTTCACAATGCTCAGCGAATCACCTTCGGGGGTGCCAAGCTGGGCGTAGGCCCGGCCTAGGTATTTATGATCGTCGAAAATAACTTTTTGCGGAGCCGTGCTGATAAACTTGTTCAACGATTGAACCGCAATGTCGTTGCGCCCCAGCGCGAAGTTCGACCAGCCCGTCATGCGGTCAATAATGGGGTCTTTCACCTGCCCTCTGAGCTTGTCCAGGTAATCGAGCGATTTTTGATGATCGCCGGCCAGAAAGTAGTACTTGGCTACGTTCAGTAGCAGTTCCGCATCCTTCGTACCCGTTTTTTCGACGTACCTGTTGTAGATATCCGACGCTTTTTTGTAGGCTCGTGAGCCAACCAGCGCATCGGCATACGACCGGTAGGTGGGGGCAAATTCGGGGTCGGCGGCCAGGGCTTTCTCAAAATATTCCTGCGAAAGTTTATACTGCTTCGAGCGCAGAAACAATTGCCCTATTTTGGCGTTGGCTTCGGCTTTGGTGGTGTTGGTGGAAGCCGCTGCCAGGGGGCCGTCAATGACTTCTTCGTAGCGGCTCACGGCGGGGCCTCCCTCATTGCGTAAGGTGTAGGCATCGCCCAT
>JAYUKZ010000435.1:0-5745 GCA_043763995.1 Fibrella sp. | reverse complement strand
GAACACGCCCGCAAACAGGTACTGTCGCTGAACCCTTTCGGGTTGCCCGCCCGGCTCTGGGAGGCGTTTTGCCTGGAGGCCGGTACCACCGAGGGCCTGCGCTGGGCCGATTTGCCGGGTAAAACCCAGAACCGCCTCATCGAGCGGTTGGGCAACAGCCAGTTTGCGGTGCAGGGTAAAAGCACCTATAAAGACGAGTTTGTGACCTGCGGCGGCATTGCGCTGGGGGCACTGAACCCCCAAACGCTGGAAAGTCTGGCCCACCGGGGCCTGTTTTTCGCCGGCGAAGTGCTGGACGTTGACGGCATCACGGGCGGCTTCAACTTCCAAAACGCCTGGACAACCGGCTTCGTAGCGGGCCAAAGCCTGGGCACTCAGTAGGATTTGTGATTGTGGATTTGGGATTTGGGATTGGCTTCGCGCATTGGCGTATCGTATTCGGCGTAGGGCGGAGGCGTAGGGCGGAGACAAGCCCGGACGCGGGACCGCCCGCCCCTACAATTTGACCCCGACAGATGTCGCCAATGTTTCAGATTTGCCTGTGTAGGGGCGGGCGGTCCCGCGTCCGGGCTTGCCTCCGCCCTACGCCGAATACGATACGCCGCGCCCAATACGCCGAATACGATACGCCGCGCCCTACGCCGAATACGATACGCCGCGCCCTACGCCGATTCCCGATACGCCGCGTCCGATACGCCGATAAATAATACGCCGACGCAAACAATTCGCCGTCTCCGATACGCCGCCTCCGCCTTGGGCCGCGTCCAATACGCCGATGCCCGATACGCCGAATACAACACGCCGCGCCCAACACGCCGATGAATACAACGTACCTGGCGTTCTAATACCGTTCTAATGTAACCCTAATAAGTAACTAATTGGCCCTGGGTAGTTTTGCAGACCGGTTTGTACTGAAACAGCCGGTCTAACTCTAGTTATACACCATGCGTCACTACCGCACGTGCCTGTTGGCACTCCTGTTTGCTTTTTGCTTTGTTGCCAGCGCAGAAGCGCAATCTCGCCGCCGCGCCGCTGCCCCCAAACCTGCCGCCGTTGTTCCTTTCGATTCGGCCCGGTGGCGGTCAGAGCATTACATCGTCGACCGCGATTCGGCCTACATGGACCCGCGCATCGGGCTACGCAAGCTCATGGGCGGCAACCGGCGTTTCGTGGAAGATAAAGCCATTCGGCCCCGCCAAGACCGTGCGGCCCTGCTGAGTTCGTCGAAAGGCCAAAAGCCGTTTGCGGTGCTGGTAGGTTGTTCGGATAGCCGGGTGCCCAACGAGATTCTCTTCGATCAGGGTGTGGGTGATTTGTTTATCGTCCGTACTGCCGGACAGGTAATGGCGGCGGCTTCCTACGGTAGCATCGAATTTGCTAGTGTTGCCCTGGGCACGAAACTTATTGTGGTGATGGGCCACCAAAGCTGCGGCGCGGTAGATGCCGCCATCAAACGCCCGGAGGTGCCCGGCCACATTGTTACGCTGGTCAACAGCATTAAAGATGCCGCCAAAACGGCCAAAGCCATGGGGGGCGACTTGCTGGAAAACGCCATTCGGCAGAACGTGATTCACCAGGTAAACGAGTTGCGCGACCTGGACCCCATCCTGAGCAAACGCTATCAGAAAGGCGAAGTTTTGATTGTGGGGGCGGTGTACAAACTGGGAACGGGTAAGGTAGAGTTTATTCCCGAAACCCTCCAGAACCTGCCCGAATTCAAAGCCTCTGCCAAGTGAACCACCCTGCCGCATACGCCCCAACCCGGCCCCTATGGGCGGGTTGGGGGCTGCTGGCTGCGCTGGCGTTGCTAACCATTCGGCCCGCACAAGCCCAGAACACCCGCATCACCGACCACAACGACATTGGCTGGTACGCCACCACGGCCACCCTCCGGTTTGCCGACCGCTGGAGTGCCCACCTGGAATACCAATTCCGGCGCGACAATTTCCTCACCACCGGGCAGCAAAACCTGTTCCGTACCGGCATCAATTACCGCGTCAACGATAACCTGGGCCTTCGGGCGGGTTACGCCTTCATCGAAACCTTCCCCTACGGCGATTACCCTATTCAGGCGGCGGGCCGCACCTTCCCGGAGCACCGCGCTTACCAGATGGCCACGCTCACTAGCACCGTGGGCCGGGTCGATTTTAGTCACCGGTTTATGTTGGAGCAACGCTGGTTTGGCCGGTTTCTGCGGGCCGACAGCCCCCGCCCAGACGAGACGGTGTTTGTGAACCGCCTGCGGTACATGGCGCGGGCGCAGATGCCCCTGGGCAAACCCAAACTGGTAGACCGCACGTTCTACGTGGCGGTCTATGACGAGTTGCTGATTGGCTTCGGCAAGAACGTGAACGAAAACGTGTTCGACCAAAACCGATTTGGATTACTGCTGGGCTACCGCTTCAGCCCGGCGGTACGGCTGGAGGGCGGCTATTTCCAGCAAATCCTGCAACTCCCCCGCGAAATTGGGGGCCGCAACGTCTTCCAGTACAACAATGGCTTGATTATCAACACGGTATTTGCCCTCGATCTTCGGAAGAAGTAGGGGTGTGTTGGGCATCGGCGTATTGGTAATCGGCGTATTGGTCGCGGCGTATTGTGGTGTGTCGGCATATTAGTCGCGGCCAGGGCGGAGGCAAGCCCGGACGCGGGACCGCCCGCCCCTACAAGGCAACCGTCACACAGATTGGTAATTGGTTTCAACGACGGCATTGTAGGGGCGGGCGGTCCCGCGTCCGGGCTTGCCTCCGCCCTGGCCGCGACCAATACGCCGACACACCACAATACGCCGATACCAATACACCGACGCAAATACGCCGATGCAAATACGCCGAAAATCAATACGCCGATAACAAACACATCAACGCCAAACACCCGAATAAAACCCTACTCTGCCACTTGCGGTAAACCGCGCTGCCGAACCACTTCGTACAGCATCACGCCCGTGGCTACCGATACGTTCAGCGAAGCCACCTGCCCCAGTAACGGAATTTTGACGTGGCTGTCTGCCGCCCGAAGCACGTCGGGCGAAATGCCGTCATCTTCCGACCCCATCACGATGGCTAACGGCCCGCGCAGTTCGTTGATGGACTCGAACAGGTCGCGGTGCGATTTTTCAGAACAGGCCACCACGTGTACGCCCGATTTCTGGAGGTAGCCGATGGTATCGACCAAACTAAACTCGCGGCAGACCGAGATGTGGTTCAACGCGCCCGACGAAGTTTTCATGGCATCGGAATTAATAGCCGCCGAGCCTTTTCCCGGAATCACGATGCACTGCACCCCGGCACATTCGGCGGTGCGGGCAATGGCCCCAAAATTGCGCACATCCGTAATGCGGTCCAGCAGGAGCAAGAACGGCGTTTCGCCCCGCTCGTACACGTCGGCCATCACGTTCGAGAGTTTTACGTACTGCACCGCCGCCACCAGACACACCACGCCCTGGTGGTTTTTGCGCGTCAGCCGGTCGAGTTTATCCACCGGAACGCGCTGAATCGTTACGCGGTTCTGGAACGCAAGCGTCTGGATATCAGGGTTGCTCAACTCTTTCTCCATGTACAACTTATCGATCTGCTGCCCGGAGCGCAGCGTCTCAATCACGGTCTGAATGCCGTAGACCATCTCTTCCGGCCCCCGCTCTTCGGGTTCGGGTCGGCCCCGGTCGGAGCGCGGTGGGCGGTCGGGACGATCATAACCGCCAGCGCGGGCCGGGCGGGGCGAATCGGCGCGGGGTGGGCGCGGGGTTTTGCCGTCCTGAGTACGTCCCGAAGCGTCGGTGGCATCGATCTGATCCGGGTTTTCGGGGTCGGTATCGCTGTGTTCGCGTTTGGCAAACGGGCCGCGTTTTTCCTCACGGCGGCGGTCGAACGACCGGCCCGACGGGCGTTCAGGTACGTTGTTACGCTCGTTGCTGTTGCCGCGTGGGCGGTCGGGCAGGGGGCGGGCCGTGGCTGGCCGTGACCGCCCCACCGCCGACTGGCTGCGGTCGGTTTCGGGTTGGGTGTCGCCGTTGTTGGGGCGGGTAAAATCGCGCGGGCGGTCGGCCTCGTGGGCTGGCTCGTCGGGGCGGTTATCGGGTGTATTTAGTCGCGTATTGCGCCGGTTCTCCATGCTTCCACTATTGGGTACCAAATGGGCTGGTATTCGCTGTAACGTACCAGTTCATAATGGTCCTCGACAAATTGATTTTGCTTTCTGTTAAAGGTAAAATTCACTTCCGAAAGGCTTTCGCGGCGGTTGTAGACCCACACCTCGCGGTCGCGGCTGCGCTGCACCCGGTCTGGTGCGCCCAACACAATGTAGATCATGCCTTTGTCGGTTTTCCAGCCTTCTTTATAGGTCGTAAACAACTGGTTGGCTTCTTCCACCCGCCCATAATAGGCCCGGATGGCCTGTTTGGCCACCTCTTCATTACCGCCCATGAGCGTGAGCCAATAGCGGTCAATGGCTTTTTTAGCCTCGCGGCTGGTGTTCAGTTCGGCAATTTCGGTACCGGTGCTCATGTACAGCAATGGTTTCACGAGCCGTTCGGGACGGGTCATTTTCGGAAAACGCCCGTCCATCACCCGCACCCCCAGCCCACTCTGGTCGGTGGTATCCTGCACAAAATAATACAGCCCTTCGCCCGGTAGCCGGATGGGTACGTTGGTGGGCACGGTCAGGGTGCTGTCGATAGCCAGGCTGCGCGGCGCGGCGCGTTGGGTGGCCACCATAGGCGGCAGGGCGGGGTCGAACTCGTGTTTGTAGCGGTAGACAGTGAGTTGGCGCGAGGTCCCGGCCACGTCCCGGATGGTGAGCGTGTCCTGCGCCCGCACAAAATTCCGCAGCAACGGCAACCGCCCGCTCGCATCGAAAAGCGCGAATTGGTCAGACAATTTGGTGGCTTTGAAGCGAAGTGGCAAATCGTTGAGGGCTTTTTTACCCGTTCCCACTTCCGAAATTTCGGTCAATAGCACCCCCACCGCCGCGCCTTTGGGGCGGGGCAGGGTAAAGCTGACCAACAGCCGACCGTCCAGTTCCAGCAAGGCATCGCCGGTGAGGGGAATATTGCCGTAGGCCAGCCGTTCGCGCACGTTATAGTCGGGGTAAATGACGTAGTTGACTACAAACCGCTCGGCAAACGTAGCCGCCGACATGGGTTTGCCGTTGGGTTGGCTGGTCGATACGTTCAGGTAAATGCGCACTGCCGACGTGTCGATGGTCAGGAATTTACCTTTGATGGCCGTCACCACCCATTCGCTGCTGGCGGGTGCGGGGGCGGCGGGCATGGTGCTCACGGGCGTGGAGGGTGCCGGGCGGGTGGGCGTGGTGCGGGCCGTGGCCGGTTCCGACCGCAGGGGTTGCCGCTCTTGCTGGGGCTGGCGACGTACCTGAGAACCCGACTGCTCTCCCCGGCCCGGCATCGGGAATTGGGGTTTTTGCGGCGCACAGGCACCCAACAACAGCAGGACGGGCAGGGTGGAAAAACGCATGGGTCTTTTGGTCGGCTTCATAAACACAGGGTAAACGAACAACAGCCCTGCTTTCGTTTGGTTCGGCACTACTGGTCTGGCCAATGAATCAGGGCATAGGCACGGGATCGATGTCGAGTTGCTGAATGAGGGGGTTGGCTTCGGGTGTGAGGGTGAAAAACACGCGCAAAGTGCCGCGTTCGCCCACCACCCGGAAGCTGCCCCGGAGGTTGTTTTCGGGGTCAATATCCGTCACGCGCTGCACCGGGCCAATCTGCTCGAAGAGGGCGGCGGT
>JAYUKZ010000434.1:0-1653 GCA_043763995.1 Fibrella sp. | reverse complement strand
AATGGTCGGGATGCCCGTGCGCCGCCAGTCGAACCAGGCTTCCAGGCCGTTGAAGAGCAGGGCCACCCATTTTTGCGTCCCGATTTTCACTAGTTTCTGTGCCGACGTACCGGTGTAGGCCACGCCCGGCTGCGTAAAATACTCGGCGGAGGGAGTCACGTTGATGTTGTATTCGGTGGGTACAATGGCCTTGTAATAGTCCATGTTGGCCCGGATGCCGTTAAGGTAGTAGGTCTCGGCAGTGCCCGCCGAAATCAGGTTTTTCTCGCGGGCTTCGGCCAGCAAAAACTGCACTTCGGCGTAGGTCATCACCAGCCCCCGCGCCACGTTGGGCACTGGTGCCGGTGCACTGCACACCAGACATGCAAAGGGCAACCCCACCCGCGACACCCCCTGCGGGCCGCCGTTAAAAGTCAGCGCGGGCGTATCGCCCAGGCCGTTGGGTACGCCCACATATTCCACCTTACCCGCCACCGAGGGCCGCTCAACGGGCCGGGCAAAAACGGGCAGGCGCGGGTCGTTCAGGGCCAAGAGCCGGTCTACCAGCGTTTTGCTGGCCCGAAATTCATCAAACGACCCCGCCCGCGACCCGTATAGCGGCCACTGGTTGGGGGCGGCAGCGGTGTAGGTCAGGGCGGCGTTGTCGGCGTTGTTTTCCATAATCGGGAACTTGGCTTTGTCGGCTATAATGGCCTGAAGATCAGCCGCAACGTTGCGTCTGTTGGAAATCCGCATCAGAGCACGTACCCGGAGCGAGTTGCTCAGTTTGCGCCATTTGGCCAGGCCCGCCACCCCGCCGCCAAACAGGATATCACCTGCCAATACTTCGTTACTGGTACCCAGCAGGTCGTTGGCCCGCGCCAGGTCGGCCAGAATGCCGGTGTAGATAGACTCCTGGGTGTCGTATTTGGGGGCATAAATGCCGCTGGTTTTGGCTTTGGTCGCGTCGGTGTAGGGCACGTCGCCGTAGGCATCGGTGGCCAGCGAGAACAGCCACGATTTCCAGATCAGGGCCACACCCAGGTAGTTATTTTGTTTGTTTTCGGTGGCTAAGTCAATGATATTCTGCACGTTGCGCATATTGCCGAATACGCTGTTCCAGACCCCGTTGCGCTCGCCCCAGAGGTAACGGTCTTCGTTCACAAACTGTATTTTGGCCGTGTGCTGAATCACAATGTTGCCAATGCCCCAGGCTTCGCCCACCTGATCGTTGATGGTGTTGCGCAGCACGCCCGCCAGCAGTAAATCGGGCGATACCTGCGTGGGTACGTTGGGGTTGGTGTTGACCTCAGCAAACCGATTGTCGCAGGATGTAACCAGCAGGAGGGCAAAGAGGGAGAGGGTAATTTTCAGCGTTTTCATGTGTGCTTGAGTGGTTGACCCCACCCCCGGCCCCTCCCCGTTAGGGAGGGGAGCAATGCTTCGCCTGTTGGCCGAGACTGCTCCCCTCCCTAACGGGGAGGGGCCGGGGGTGGGGTGTTGAAAAATTACAGTTTCAGACCCAGGTTGAAGCCGTAGCTTCGGCTCGATGGAATGGCCATAAACTCGATGCCAGGCAGGGCCGTACCGCCGGTGTACGACAGCGTTTCGGGGTCAACGTGCGGCACCCGCGACCATACCGCCAGGTTACGGCCAACAAGCGTGAACGTCACG
>JAYUKZ010000433.1:0-5762 GCA_043763995.1 Fibrella sp. | reverse complement strand
CACGGTGTTGATGAATAACCTGTTCGGTACGTTATACGAGTCGAACGGCTATACCTACGCATACCTCGCCGATGGCCGCGTGGCTTCCGACAACTACTACTTCCCGCAAGCCGGGCGGCACCTGTTGGCGGGCGTTCGGGCTAAATTTTAACTCCCTTCCCCATGATCCGATTTTTCACCGAAGACGTAGTTTTTTCATTACCCCAAAAGCTGGCGGTGAAAAAATGGCTCGCGGCCCAAACCCTCGCCGAAGGCCACCAACTGGGCGACCTGAACTTCGTTTTTGCCTCCGACGAGTATGTGATGGAGGTCAACCGCGAGCACCTCAACCACGACTATTACACCGACATCATCACTTTCGATAACCGCGAACACCCCACCGACCCGCTCGAAGGCGATATCTTCATCAGCACCGAGCGCGTAGCCGACAATGCCGCCCAACTCGGCCTCGCCCCCGACCAGGAGATGCGCCGCGTAATGGCCCACGGCCTGCTCCACCTCTGCGGCTTCGGTGATAAATCGGAAGCAGACCAGGCGGTGATGCGGCAGAAAGAGGAGGCGTGGCTAGCGGGGTTTGGGGCCTAGAGGGGTTGTTTGCCCAGTAGCCGTGCTGACCTCGTGCCACACATAAGATATCTGTAAATCAACGGATTAACAGACTTAAACGAATCTATCCCTATTTGACTGCGCTCATTGAGCAAAATCAAATAGGGATAGATTCGTTTGTACTGACTAAAATAGTTTCGGTTAGAAGCCAGCTACATTTAACCGGCCTCCGGTGACACAGCGGCCTGTTAACGAAGCGGTTGGCACCGCAGCCGCCAGAATGGCTGCTTTGATTTGCGCGGCCGTTGCTGATGGGTTTAGTGATTTGTATAGTGCCACGGCACCCGTCACGTGGGGCGTGGCCATCGACGTGCCGTTATACGACGCATAACTTGATGTATTGCCCGACCCCGGCACCGTTGACCAGATACCAGACCCCGGCGCACCAATATCTACCTGAGTAGCTCCGAAGTTCGAGAAACCCGACCGGGCACCTGCCGAGGTGATGGCGGCCACGGCGATGACGTTGGCGTTGGGGTAGTTTGAGGGGTAGTTGGCCACGGCATCGTTGTTGTCGCCCACACCATCGGCACCGCCATTGCCTGCCGCTGCAACAAACAAAATGTTGGCCGTGTTGGCCCGGCCAATGGCATCCTGCAAAGCCTGCGAGAAGCCGCCTCCGCCCCAGGAGTTATTACTGGCCACAATGTTCAGGCTTGGGTGGCGGGTTTTCAGATCGGTCAGGTAATCAACGGCCCGAATGGCGTTAGCCGACGTGCCGCCTTTACTGCCCAAAAATTTAAGACCAATCATCTTCACATTCCAGCACACCCCGGCCACACCCTGACCGTTGCCACCCACGGCACCAATCGTACCCGCACAGTGTGTGCCGTGGTCGTCGGTAGTACCGTCATAGATAGAGGCGTTGTTGCCCGCGAAATCCCACCCATTCACGTCGTCTATGTACCCATTGCCGTCATCGTCGCGGCGGTTGCCCGCAATCTCAAACGGGTTCACCCAGGCGTTGGCCAACAGATCAGTATGGGTGTTCATCCAGCCTTCGTCAATAATACCCACCAGCACACTGCCTGAGCCTGTTTTATCAGCTGCCCAGGCTGTTGCTGCCCCGCTGCCAAACTGATTGGCGGGTGTAGTGGCCGGGCCATACATGCCCCACAGCGAACTGTTTGCGAAGTACGTATCATTGGCGGTTGCCCCAGTGGTGTAGATGTAGTTTGGCTCGGCATACTCAACCTCCGGCAGGCTGCTCAGTTCGCTGATAGCCGTCTGCACGTCCAGATCGGTCGAGGCCAGCAGAAGGCCGTCTTCGTCGCCCGATTTCTCCATCATCTTCGTCAAAATCTTCTCCGACTTGGTGACCTTTCCTTTAGCCAGAGCTTTTAGCACTTTTTCATTATCGGTGCCACTTTTAAATCTGATAAGCACCTCACCAGGTACGTACTCGCCGCTACTACTGATGCGAGCCTGACCATTCAGAGACTGGGTGGGCGTGAGTTCCTGTTGCGGCTGGCAGCTGTAGAGGAGCGTAGCAGTGAGCAGACCTGCTGCCAAATGCTGACTTATGCGGATTGAGCGTTTCATAAATCGATTGGTTAACGGTTTAGGCCTGTAACTTCTCAATAATATTTCACTTATAGAAGAAATAGTTGTAAAATGTTTGCGAAAAAGATTTTTGATTAACACTTGAAGTAGGTACCGGTGCAATACGCAGGGGCATGACTTTGGCGTATTTGGCAGGGGCGTATCGTAATCCGGCATACCGTAATTAGCGTATCGGCGTATTACGATACGCCCCTATCCCAAAAATTCTTGCCACGAAATCAGGGCAATGGCCAGCATAGCGAGGGCCAGCCCGGCGCGGTTGAGGGGCGATAATTTTTCCCGAAAAAACAACGTACCTACCGCCGCCGCCAGCACAATCACGCCGATGTTGTAGAGCGGGTAGACCAGTGCGCCGTTGCCGCCATAGGCAGAAAGGGCCAGCACCAGCGTGTAGAAACTCAGGAAATTGGGGATGCCCAGCGTGACAGCCGCCACCAGATTTTGTTTCTCGACCCGGTCAATGCCGCGCACCAGCCGGTAGCCGAACAGCAACGTACCGGCGGCAATGGCCCCCACCACCATCGTGAGCGTAACCACCACGGGGTTCTGCCCACGGGCTATGTACCTCACGTTCATGTAGTTGATGAGCGTGTTGGTAAGGCCGTACATCAGAAACACCGCCACCGGCAGCAGGGCCACCCATCCCGATACAACAGCCTTGCCCGCTTCGGTGGGCGGCGTTTTTTTATAGGTGCTCAGGCCCACCGCCACCACGGCCAACGCCAGGCCGAGGTAGTTCCAGGCATCGAAAGCCCGGCCACCGCTCCGAAACAACACCAGGCTCACGCCCACCGGAATGACCAACGACAGGTTGTTAGCCAACGACGTGGCCGTGAGGCCGTTGCGCTGCGTACTGGCCCCCGACAACAGAAACGTGACCACAAACGCCATGCCGATTCCCAGGGCTACCCAGGTCCAAGTTTGGCCAAAATCGAGGCGGAACAACGTACCTGCGCCGGTACTGAGCAGCAGCGCGTAGCCGGTCAGGAAACAGACCACGTAGTTAAGGCTGATGGCCTGCACGGTGTTGACGTTGAAGCGCGGAAAGAGCCGGAAATTGAGCAGCAGCCCCACCGAGAGCACTACACTGGCCAGCAAATAGGTCATGGGCGCAACCGCCGGAGCGTTTCTTTCAGGGCCGCTAGTTTGGCTTCGGCATCGGCGGCTTTCTGGCGTTCGCGGGCCACCACGTCGGGGTTGGCGTTGGCCATGAAGCGTTCGTTACCGAGTTTTTTCAGCACCGAATCCAGAAAGCCCTGTTGGTAGGCGAGGTCTCGTTCGGCGGTGACGCGCTCCTGCTCCGGGTCAATTTCGCCCGCCAGATCGAGGTAAAATTCGTCGGCTTTAATCAGGAATGACGTAGCGCTTTCGGGTTTTTCGGCCACATACTGAACAGCAGGTACGTTGGCCATTTTCTGAATAAGCCCTTCCAGCGGCCCGAACCGCGCCGGTGTCCGGCTCCGAATGGCGAGCGGCAAGGGCACTTTTGGCCCAATTTGCCGGGCATTTCGCACGTTGCGGATGGTGGTGATGATCTCAAACAGCGTCTCGAAATCGGCGAGCAGTTGTTTATCAACGGAGCCGGGAACGGGATACGGGGCCACGCAGAGGCTACTACCCGGTTGGCGGGGGCGGATATCCTGCCAGATTTCCTCCGTAATGAACGGCATAAAGGGGTGAGCCATGGCCATCAATCGCTCGAAAAAATCAATCGTGGCCAGGTACGTTACCTCGTCGATGATGCCGCTGGCCGCGCCGTTGGCATCCTTTTCGGTATACTGGATGGGCTTTATCAGTTCGAGGTATTGCGAACAGAAATCGTCCCAGATCAATTTATACAGGCTCTGGAGGGCATCGGAGATGCGGAATTTGCCGAAATGATCTTCCATCTCCAGCAGCGTTGCGTTTAGTTTGGAATCGAACCACCGAACGGCCAACACCCCACCGCGCGGCAACACCCCACCGCGCGGCGGACCGTCCCGACCCTCCCCGTTAGGGAGGGGGTCGTTGAGAGATAGGCCGGTACTGACCCCCTCCCTAACGGGGAGGGCTGGGACGGTCCGCCGCGCGGTGGGGTATTGCCGCGCGGTGGGGTCAACCGTCCAGCCTTTGACCAGGCGGAAGGCGTTCCAGATTTTGTTGCAGAAGTTGCGGCCCTGTTCGCAGAGTTTTTCGTCGAAAGGCAAATCATTGCCTGCCGGCGAACTGAACAACATGCCAGTGCGAACGCCATCGGCCCCGTGGCGGGCAATGAGGTCGAGCGGGTCGGGCGAGTTGCCGAGCGATTTCGACATTTTGCGGCCCAGTTTATCGCGCACAATGCCGGTGAGGTACACGTTTTTGAAGGGTGCCTCGGCCCGGTACTCATACCCGGCCACAATCATGCGGGCGACCCAAAAAAACAGAATTTCGGGGGCCGTAACCAGGTCATTGGTGGGGTAATAGTAGTTTATTTCGGCGTTATCGGGGTGCCGAATGCCGTCGAAAACCGAAATGGGCCATAGCCACGACGAAAACCAGGTGTCCAGCACGTCGTCGTCCTGGGTGAGGTCGGCTTCGGTAAGGGCAAACAGCAGGCGTTCGTGCTGCACCTTGCGCAGGGCTTCGCGCTTGGTTTTGGCCACAATAATTGTCCCATCCTGCATATAAAACGCCGGAATTTGCTGCCCCCACCACAGTTGGCGGCTGATGCACCAGTCGCGGGGGTTTTCCATCCAGGCGCGGTACATATTCTTGAATTTGGGCGGCAGAAGCTGCACCTCATCGTCCATCACGGCCCGGAGGGCAGGTTTGGCCAGGGCCTCCATTTTCAGAAACCACTGCAACGACAGGCGGGGTTCAATCACGGCGTTGGTGCGTTCCGAAAAGCCTACGTTCGAGGTGTAGTCCTCTACTTTTTCCAGGTGCCCGGCTTCGTCCAGCAAGTTGATAATGGCTTTTCGGGCCGCAAACCGATCCATCCCCACCAAAATCTGCGCTTTCTCGTTCAGGGTTCCGTCGTCGTTCAGCAGGTCAATAACGGGCAGGTTGTGTTTCAGGCCCAGTTCATAATCGTTGGGGTCGTGGGCGGGGGTCACTTTCAAACAGCCCGTCCCAAACTCCATCGACACATATTCATCGGCAATAACGGGAATGACCCGGCCAATGAGCGGGATACGTACCTGACTGCCAATGAGGTGTTTATACCGCTCATCATTAGGGTTCACGGCAATGGCGGCATCGGCCATGATGGTTTCGGGCCGAACGGTGGCCACAACAAGCCCCCTAGCCCCCGAAGGGGGAACCTCCGCCTCAGAATACGCTGACGCGGAATGCGCCTCGAACTCAGCTCCCCCTTCGGGGGTTGGGGGGCTTTGGTACCGGATATACACCAGTTTTTGTCGGACTTCTTTGGTAATTACTTCTTCGTCAGAAACGGCGGTTTTGCCCTGCGGGTCCCAGTTCACCATGCGGATGCCCCGGTAGATTTGGCCCTTGTTGTAGAGGTCTACGAACACCTCGATTACCGAGTCGTAGAGGGCCGGGTCCATCGTGAACCGGGTTCGATCCCAGTCGCAGGAGGCACCGAGTTGGCGGAGTTGCTGGAGGATGAT
>JAYUKZ010000432.1:0-5764 GCA_043763995.1 Fibrella sp. | reverse complement strand
GCAATAAACAAATCGCCGTCCGGCCCAAACGCCATTTGATAGGGGTGCGAGTCTTTGTCGGGATTACCGGTGACGGCTCCGGCGTTCGTTTGGGCAATCACATACGCGCCAATGTCTTCTGATGGGATGTTACCGACGACCAACGGCGTATTCCCTGCCTTAAACCCGCCAACGTTGGCTTTGTAGAGTTTGCCGTTCGAATGCAGGGCGTAGAGCGTGCCGTTGTCGAAAAGCAGGTGGCTCAGTCCGTCCACGTCGCCCAGAAAAATGCGCGAATCGAAGCCGGTGATGGCGGGCGTAACGGTGCCGCCAGCGTAGAGCGAGATGCGCCCGTCGTTGGTCTTGCCGGTACCGGCTTCGGCTACCCAAACGCGGCCTTGCGGGTCGGTATCGATTCCGAGAGGAGAGAGCAGGCCGGTGGCCAACGTCTGGATTCCAACCGGGCTGGGGCTAAGGTGATCGCTGATGCAACCCACCAACAAGCCAGACATGAGCAGGCTACCCGTTACGAGCAGCGAAAAGACACGCACAGATTGGCGCAGGGGTGATTGAAAAGAACTGTTTTTCATTTGAGTAGCTGGTTTGCCGGGCCGTGAAGCCCAGACAGTGAACTGATATAAAAATTAGCAGTAAACTGATTTGCCGGTAGGGTACGTCAACAAAACAGCAGTCCCGTGTGCGCCTCGGCAACACAGCCGAAATGAGTTCACGCTTTCGGGCCGTACTTGGCCATGTGTTCGGGCATTTGTTCGTAGAATACCTCGTGGTTGTAGCGGGCATCCAGGGCCTTGAAGCGGGCAATGCTTTCGGGGGCAAATGGGTTGCCGCCTTCGGCATGAATAGCCCCGCCCAATTCGGCCAGTTCTTCCAGGTAGCGCACGAAATTCTGGCTGCTGGGGTACATATCGATGAACTTGGCCGGGGCATTGTGGGCGTTCCAAAACGTATGCACCACGCCGCGAGGCCGGAAATGCCAGCCGCCCGCCGCCACTTCGCGGGTTTGGTCGCCTTCCAGCAGGGTAATGGTTCCTTCCAGCACGTACATGATCTCGTCGAGTTCGTAATGGACGTGGGGCGGCGGCCCCATCTGGCGCGGTGCCAGGTATTGCTCCATACACGAGAACTGCCCGTAGGTCTGGGCGTGAGTGAGTTTGATGCCCGTCTGCATCCCCAGTACGTTGAGCGTGGGGGCGTTGTGGGCGTTCTGGCCGGGGGCGGTATAGGCCACGGCGAATTGGGGTTGGGTGATGGTCATGGGTCTTGATGTACAGAGTTTGTTTATTGCCAGCATCGGCACCGTGCCGTATCTGTTTTTATTTCTTTGGGCTAGCCTTCGGGGAATGGCGGGGAATTAGTTGGCGGGTGTGTAAACAGCCGCGCAGACGTGGACGATTTTCCATTTGTCGGCCATCTTCTCCAGGTAACGGGTCTCGTAGGTGTAGCCCTTTTTGCCGTCGGGCTGGGTTCCAACCTGTTCGTACTGCACAAAAGCCGCGTCGCCTTTGACCCGGATCAGGTAGTTGCTTCTGGCAAAGGTTTCGCCCGTGGCTGGCCCCATACTGGCCAGCAGTTGTTTGGCTACCTGGGGCATATCGGTTTTGGTGTTTTGGCTCTTAATAACGGTATGGGCAGCATCCTGCATGATTACCAGTTGCCCGGCTTCAGGTACGTTGGCCCAACAGTCGGCCCAGGCCGCCGCATCGCGGTTGCTCCAGGATGTAGTTTCGCGCTCGATCACGGCTTTAATGGCCGTTACGTCTGCCGCCGAAGCGGTTTGGGCGCGGGCGGTTTTCGGGCTTGCCAGGAGCGCGGTGGCCGAGAGAACGAGGGAGAGGAACAGGGTTTTCATGGGGTTTTGAGGGATTGGTTTATGGGTTGAAAAGTTGTGTGGAGTGGCTGGCATTGTGGCCATGCTATGCGCTTGCTGAACTTGAATTCAGGAGTGAATACAGGCGGCAGATTCTACCGGCTGGCCACGGCCTGGTCGGGCAGGGTTTGCAGGTACGTATAGATGGCATCGGTTTCGCGGTTGGTGAGGTTGTGCAGGAAGCCTTTGGCCAGGGCCGACATCATGCCGCAGTCTTTTTTGCGGTTGCCCTCGCCCGTGTGCAGCAGGTGCCGAAACTGGGCGTTGGTGTAGCTGGTGGCAATTACCAGCGCAGGCGATTTCATATGGTCGTCGGTACGGCCCGCCAGGGTTGGGCCACCGTGGCAGCCGCTGCAAACAGTCATGGTCAGGTAGCGGCCCCGGCCCAGTTGGGTGGTGTCTTGCCCCCAGGCCGGAATACGCTGGTGATTGATTACCGCCGCCATAATGGGAAACTCACCCGCCACAATCAGCCCGCGCCCAACGGGGCCAAACGAATTGGTGCCCAGGCCGGGGTTGGGAGCGGGCGGGATGGTGCGGAGGTAGCCGATGATTTTGCCCAGGTCGGCATCGGTCATGGGCGTATACATCCCGGAGGCAAACATCCAGGCGTTTTGCCCGTCTTTTTTCACCGCGTGGCGCACCAGCCGGGCCAGTTCGGGGTCCGAGTAGGTGGGAATGCTGGTGGTGAGGTTGGCAGCGATGATCCGGGCTACATTGGGGGCGTTGATGAACTCTTTGCCGACGTAGCCCTCCCCGTGGCAGGCTCCACAGTGGTAGACCCCCACCAGTCGCTTGCCTTCGGCCACCGAAATGGCATCATGGGGCACGTCGATAGCCGCCAACGGCACGTCGTAGGTACGTGTCAGCCGGTATTCGCTGATGCCGTAAACGGTTGCTGCCAGTAGCAGTGCCAGCGAAAGCAGACCGATGCCGCCCCACTTCAGGATGTTGAGAACTGGTTTCATGGAAGTAAGGAGGAAAAGAGGAAAAGAGGGTTGGTTAGAGTGCTGTCAATGTGCTGTCAGGTCGGAATGCCGCACCACCCCCGACCTGACAGCACCCGCCTACCGGATGGCCTGTGCAACCGGGGCGGTGGGGGGCGGTTCGGCGTAGAGCACGCCCGAATGCACGATTTTCCACTCGGTTGCGTCGCGTTCCAGGTAGCGGGTGTGCTGGCTTTCTTCGGCGGGGCGGCCGGGCGGGTGCAGCACCTGCCGGAAGGTCACAAAGGCCGCGTCGCCCCGGATTCGGATGTGCCATTCATCGTGAATGAACGTGGCGGGGTCGGGATTTTTCAGGTCGCGGAAGCAGGTGGCCAGGCCCCGGCACAGGGCGGCGTGGGTACCCTGGGCCACCACCAGTTTGCCGTTGCCCAACGCCACCCGCTGCGAGAGGTCGGTGTGGGTGGCCCAACAGGCGGCTTGTGCGGCGGCATCGCGGTTGAGGTAGGCCTGGGTTTCGCGGGCAATCAGCGTTTCGATGGCCGCTTCGTCGGGCAGCGGGGGGGTGGGCTGACCGGTGGCGGGGGCAAAAGAACTGGCCATCAGTACCAATAATAGGATCTGCTTTTTCATAACACACTGACTTTTAGGACACCCAAACGTAGGCGTGGCAACCACCCAATGCTATTGCCATTGAGCCAGTGGTAGTAACTTCTGTGTGAATGGTCGGAAATTTGGGGTGGGCGTGTAACCGGTAGGGGTGTAGTTCGCCTAAAAAAACCGACCACTCACACAGTCGTACCGGTCATCGGCCCTTACCGGATAGGGAAGTGCTTGGCAAAGCCGTAGTTTGGCCTTCGTTTTTGAACGTCAATGAAAACCTGTTGCGCCTTTTGCTGGCTAGTGTTGCTCCTCCCCGTTGGCGGGTGGGCGCAGACCGGGCGGGCGGCGGGTAAGCCGCTGGTGTTCAACTACGACCGGCGGTTCCAGACCAGGTACGTTGATAGCGTTGTCCGGGCCACGCACCTGGCCCTGACGCAGGCGGAGGCCCGTCCCCGTACCGGCCCAACCGACACCCTCCGGCTAGACCTGTTGCTGCACCTCAGCTACGCCTACCGCTACGCGCCGCTCCGGAAAGACAGCGTCCTGATTCTCTCCGAAGAGCTGGTACGCCTGGCCAGCCGCTACAACAACCGGCGGTACCAGGTGCGGGGGCTGTTGCAACAGGACTATTACTATTTTTCGATGGAACAGAACTTCCCCCAGGCCCTGGAAGTCAACTACCGGCTGGATAGGCTGCTGGACACCGACCCGACCCTGGCCGATCAATACCGGTGGCGGGTGCAGCGCAACTTGGGCAAAATTAGTTCTTCCACCGGCAAACACGACGAAGCCATTGCCTACTACCGCGCCGCGTCGGCCAGCATTTGCCGCGACCAACAGGCGGCTGCTTTAGTCGAAAGCATGAACCTCTACCAGTTGATGAGCGAGAGTTTTAAGCTCATCAACCAACTCGATTCTGCCGAACGCTACTCGGCCCGCGCCCTGGAACTGGCCTACGCCCACCACCCCACCACCACCGCCCTGGCCTACCTCCACGGCGACATGGCCATTATTTTCCTGCACCAAAACCGCTACCCCCTGGCCCTGGCCCAACTTCAGATTGCCGAACGCCTTTGGCTGAAACTGAACGGACGCAACGGGCTGGCCGTAACCTGGGCCGACATGGCGCATGTCTACTACCTCACCCACCGCTACGACGAGGCCCTGGCCTACTGCCGAAAAGCACTCACCTACGACACAGGCATTCCCAGCACCCGCCTTCTGCTCTACGAAACCCTGGCCCTGGGGTCGGCGGCGCGGCAGGAATGGCAACCCGCGTTTGGGTTTCATAAGCAATTCAAAGCCCTGGCCGACTCCATCCAGCAACGCCGCCGCGTGGCCGAAACCATGACCCTGCAAGCCCGCCACGACCGCGAAAAACTGGTGCTCAGCCAGCAGGAAGCCAATTTTAGGCAGCAACAGCAGTACCTGGTGCTGACCCAGGAAAACGAAGTGCAACGCCTGCGCTACGCCGCCCTGGCCAGCCAACAAACGCTGGAACGGCTGCGGGCCATCAACCAACGGCAACGGTTGCTGGAAGCCGCCCGGCAAACGGATTTTCAGCGAACACTGGAAAAACAAACCCTGCTGGCCCAGGCCAAAAGCCGCCAGAACCAACAACAGGACCAAATCCGGTCGTTGCAGGTGAGCGACCTCCGTACCAAACTGACCCTTCAGGAACGTACCCGCAATTTTTGGCTCCTGCTGGCCGCGTTGGCGGGCGTTTCGATGCTGATTTATAACCAGTTGCTGCGCCGAAAAAACACCGCCCTGCGGCTGGCCAACGCCGAAATCAAGGCGGCCCTGCACCACGGCCACACCCAGGAAATGGCAGCGTTGCGGGCGCAGATGAACCCCCACTTTATCTTCAACTGCATCAACTCCATCAAACTATACACCCTCCAGAACGACACCGACCGGGCGGCCACGTACCTGAGCAAGTTTGCCCGCCTGATCCGGCTCGTGCTCGAATACTCGCGCACGGAGGTGGTCACGCTCCAGAACGAACTGGAAGCCCTCCGGCTGTACATTGAACTGGAGGCCATGCGGTTCAAACAAAAAGTGCGGTTCAGCATCGAGGTGGCCCCCAACATTGACCCGCAATTTGTGGAACTGCCGCCGCTGCTGCTCCAACCCTACGTGGAAAATGCCGTTTGGCACGGGCTGATGCACAAACCCGAAGGCGGCACTGTCAGCATCCGGGTGAGCCAGCCCGATGAGCAGTGCCTCCGCGTCACCATCACCGACGACGGCGTGGGCCGAACCCAGTCGGCGGCCCTGAAAAGTAAATCGGCCCACACCAACAAATCGTTCGGGATGCAGCTCACCGCCGAACGCCTCCGTATTCTGA
>JAYUKZ010000431.1:0-1660 GCA_043763995.1 Fibrella sp. | reverse complement strand
GTAAACGGCACGGTGCTTGACCCGGACGAATTTGGGATTGTGAGCACCACGCGGCCTGATGGTACGCCACTGAGCCTGAGTATGCCCATTGTGAAGAAGAAACGGCAACACCTGTTTACGTTGCGACCCGGCACGGTGACGTTTAACCAATGGTTTGGCTACCTGGTGCGGGTGCATAAGTACGACAACGCGGTGATTCCGGCGTGTTTTTACCTGATGAGCCTCTACCGGGATTTAATTGTGAAACACACGGCGGCAAGCCCGATCCTGTACCTGAAGGGGGGGGCCAGTAGTGGGAAAAGTAGTTTGGTGCGGAGTATGTGCCGGTTGTTTGGGTTGCACGAAGCGGTGGCCAACCTGAAAAATAAAAACTCGGAGGTGGGGCTGGTGCGGGTGATGAGCCAGGTAAGCAACGCGGTACTCTGGATGGATGAGTATCACAACGATTTTCCGTATGAGGGGTTGCTGCAATCGGCCTACGACGACAATGGGTACATTAAAGCCCAGGAGAACAGCACCGCCGGGGTAGAGAGCGTTGACATTTACAGTGCGCTGGCGTTGACCAGCAATTTCATTCCTGATAACCAGGTTTTCTTTTCCAGATGTGTGTTTGTGCCGATTTCGGAACAGACTAAAACTGACGACCAACGCAAGGCGTTTGCCGAATTTGTGGAGTTGGAATCGGGCGGGCTGACGAGCGTGACGCTGGAGATGCTGGGCCACCGCCCCACGGTGCAGGGGGGGTTGAAGGAAGCCTATAACGAACTGTATGAGAGTTTGAAGGAGGCGGTGAAATACGAGAAAGTGGTGGAGCGGCTGATCTCGAACATGGCCAGGGTGTTGGCACCGGCCTATGTGTTGCAGGTGGCGGGGAAAATTAACCTGCATCTGGAGGTATGCGACCGCGCCGACGTGCTGAACGAGTTTGTGGCCATTGGTAGCCGGGTGATTTTGCGCCAGCACCAGGTGCAGACCGAGAAGACCGCCCTCAGCGAATTTTTCGAGATTCTGCAAAATCAGTACGAACAGGGGTTTGTGCAGGAGGATATTCATTTTCGCCTCGACGGCAGCCTGATTTACCTGCGCTTTCCTTCGTTATATACTATTTACGCCCAGCGATACCGGGGTACGTTTTGGAAGGCCCCGGCAGACCGCGATGTGCTGAGGGCAGAGATGATTGGATTTGAGGGCGGAGCAGACCCCGAAAAGTTTTTCCGCAACATCCGGTTTTCGCCCGGCGATGGAGACGACGGTATGTACCCAACCCGGTCGGTAAGTGGTTCATGTGCAATGACTTACAGCAAACTAGTGGAGGCGTTTGGGATGGATTTACGGGGGAAACGAATAGAGCGAACGTAATTCAAAAGTTTTGGTAAAAATAAGAAAATGCTACCACGCTACCACAAAAGAGTTTAAGTACTTGATTATCAATAGTGTTAGTGTAATAAAAAGTGTGGTAAAGGTGTGGTAAAGGTGTGGTACTGTATTATTTGTAATATTGCCTACCACAAAAATAATACAGAAAAAAGGTGTTAAATAACTGTTAGTCAGCTAGTTACGATTTTGTGGTATTGTGGTAGTATTACAGACTGGTTTTTTGAGAAAACGCATAAAAAACACGATTGTGCTATGGAGCAGATTCTTGAATTAGTGCAAGAAC
>JAYUKZ010000430.1:0-23136 GCA_043763995.1 Fibrella sp. | reverse complement strand
ACAAAAAACTGACCGAAAATATTTCGCTGAATGCCCGCTACCAGTTGTATGCCAATTATGCGGCCCTGGACAACATCAACCACCGGATAGATTTGCTGTTGACGGCTAAGATCAACCGGTTTCTGAGCACCACGTTCGGGTTCATTGGGTTGTATAACCGCGATTTTTTCGATGGCTTTCAGATTCAACAAACCCTGGGCATCGGGTTAATTTATAATGCGAGCACGTTTCGGAAGAAGTGACAGCAGGCCATAAATTTGGCCAGGTACGTGTTTTTGGGTAGGTTCGGCCTCTTTTTCAACCCCCTTAACCCTACTTTTTATGTTCGCAGAATTTCGCACGTTTGTGGCCCAGGGCAGTGTACTTGACCTGGCCGTAGGGCTGGTGATTGGGGCTGCTTTCGGCAAAATCATCACCTCGCTGGTCGAAGATATTTTGAACCCCATTATCGGGCTATTTTTGCCCAACGGTGATCTGGCTTCGGCCAAAGTGGTGTTGAAAGAGGCCGTGGGCACCACCCCCGAATCGGCCATTCGGTACGGAAATTTTCTGAGCCTGATTATCCAGTTTTTGTTGGTAGCATGGGTGTTGTTTCTGATTGTGAAAGCCGCCAACCGCCTCCGGGCCGCAAAAGCTCATACTACTGTCTAGTGCAGCCGACCAACAAACACGGTCAAGGAAAGAAAACCTCGCCCCACTGGCGGGGTTTTCTTGTTAGGGGGCGCAAGAGGCCGTTATTTTGCAGCTAGCACCAACCCCACCCCGTACCCGATGGCCAAGCAGCAACAGCGTTTAGTGATCCTGGGCGGGGGCGAGTCGGGGGTGGGGGCGGCGTTGCTGGGGCTAGCCAAAGGGTACAAGGTGTTCCTGTCCGATGCCGGGACGCTGGCCCCCACGTACCTGGCAACATTGCAAACCGAGAACATCCCGTTCGAGCAGGGGCAACACACGCCGGAGCAACTCATCAACGCCGATCTGGTTGTTAAAAGCCCCGGCATCCCGGATACGGCCCCGGTGGTGGTAAACTTGCGGGCACTAAGCATACCGGTCATTTCGGAAATAGAGTTTGCCGCCCGCTACACCACGGCCAAACTTATTGGCATCACGGGCAGCAACGGCAAAACCACCACGGCCCGGCTCCTGTACCATATTCTGCACGAAGCGGGCTTAAACGTGGGGCTGGCGGGCAACGTGGGCGACAGCTTCGCCAAACAGGTCATTGCCAACACGTTCGCGTATTATGTGCTGGAAATCAGTAGTTTCCAACTCGACGGTATGTACGACACGCGCCTCGACGTGGCCATTTTGCTCAACATCACGCCCGACCATCTGGAGCGGTACAACTACGATTTTGAGCAATATGTGGCCAGCAAATGGCGGATTCTGCGCCACATGCGCCCGACCGATACCTTCATTTATTTTAACGAAAACCAGCCCACCCGCCAGCAATTAGCCCGCCACCCGCCCGTGCCCGTGGCCCTGCCCCTCTCGCTGGAAACCCCCGTGACCCCCGGCGGCTATGCCCTGAATAGTACCCTCACGACCCACGTTGGCGAGCGAAGTTTCAGCCTGGCCACCGCCGGTTTACCCCTTCTTGGCCCCCACAACGCCCTCAATATGCTGGCGGCAACGCTGGCGGCGCAGGTAATGAACGTACCTGACGAGGCTATTGTGCGGGGGTTGCAAACCTTCCAGAACGACCCCCACCGCATGGAACTGGTGGCGGTCATGAACCAGGTTCGGTTCATCAACGATTCCAAAGCCACCAACGTCGATTCGACGTTTTATGCCCTCTCCGGCATGGACAGGCCTAGTATTTGGCTGGCGGGGGGGCTGGACAAAGGCAACGACTATGCCCAACTCGATGCCGTGGTGCGCCAACGGGTGAAAGCCTTGATTTGCGTGGGGAAAGATACCGCCCCGCTGGTCACGCATTTTCAGGGCGTGGTGCCCATTCCGCTCCAGACCCGTAGCCTGACCGAAGCCGTGGCCCTGGCCCTGACGCTGGCCCAACCCGGCGAAACCGTGCTTTTTTCACCCGCCTGCAAAAGTTTCGACCTGTTTCAGAACTACCAGGACCGGGGCAACCAGTTCAAACAGGCCGTTCTTAGCCTTCCGCAACCATGACCCTCTCCATCCGCGAGTTTGTGCGCAACAACCTCAAAGGCGACCGCCAAATCTGGTGGATCGTGCTTTTCCTGTCTATTCTGAGCGTGTTGGTGGTGTATAGTGCCACCGGCACCATTGCGTACCAGAAAATGGGCGGCAACACCGAGGCGTATTTGCTCAAACACGGGGCATTGGTAGTGCTGGGGCTGGTCTGTATGTTTCTGGCCCACCGGGTCAACTACATTCACTACGCCCGGCTGGCCAAATACGGGCTATGGCTGTCGGTACCGTTGCTGATCTGGGCCTATTTCAAAGGCACCAACCTCAACGATGCCTCCCGCTGGATCACCATTCCGCTCATTAACCAGACCTTCCAGCCTTCCGACCTGGCCAAATTGGCACTCATCTCCAACCTGGCGGCTATGTTGGCCAAACGGCAGCGCGTGGCCTACGACCCCCAGATGCTGATGAACATGATTGGCTGGATTGGGGTCATCTGCGCCCTGATCGTGATTTCCAACACCTCAACGGCCCTACTGCTGGGCCTGACGTGCTTTTTGCTGATGTACATTGGGCGGGTGCCGCGCACGTACCTGGCGGGCATGGTGGCGTTTTGCCTGGTGTTAGGCGGTTTTGCGCTGGTGCTGGGCCAACGCTACGAAACCGTGCTGGGCCGGTTGAGCCGCTTTCAGGATACCGAAAAAATAGACTACCAGGTTGAGCAATCGTACATTGCCCTGGCCAACGGGGGCATCACGGGGCAGGGGCCAGGCAACAGCCACCAACGCAATTTCCTGCCCCACCCCTACTCCGATTTTATTTTTGCCATCATTGTGGAAGAATACGGCTTTATTGGCGGGGCACTGGTGCTGATGGCCTACCTCTGGCTGCTCATGCGCGGCATGCGCGCCATCCGCAGCAGTAACCGACCGTTTGGCGGTCTGCTTTCGGCGGGCCTCACCTTCAGCATTGTTATCCAGGCCATGATCAACATGGCCGTGGCCGTGGGGCTGGTGCCGGTCACGGGCTTGCCCTTGCCCCTGCTCAGTATGGGCGGCACGTCGCTGCTCTTCACCGGTGCAGCCATCGGCATTGTCATTGGCGTAAGCCGCGACGAAGCCGACGAAAGCAAACTTTAGAGCGTTTTTTATGAAGATCATCATCTCCGGCGGGGGCACGGGGGGGCACATCTACCCCGCCATTGCCATTGCCAACGAACTAACCCGGCTGGACCCCGCCACGCAGATTTTGTTTGTGGGGGCCGAGGGTAAAATGGAAATGGAAAAGGTGCCCCGCGCCGGATATACCATTGTGGGCTTGCCCGTGGTGGGTATTCAGCGGAGCCTGAGTCTGGCCAACCTAGCATTTCCGTTCAAATTGGGACGCAGCCTGTGGCGGGCCAGGCAGATTGTGCGGGACTTTGGCCCCGACGTGGCCGTGGGCGTGGGTGGCTATGCCAGTGGCCCCACGCTGCTGGCCGCCGCCCTCGGCAACGTACCTGTGCTGATTCAGGAGCAAAACTCCTTTGCGGGCCTCACCAATAAGGTGCTGGGCCGTTGGGCCAAGCGTATTTGCGTGGCCTACCCCGGCATGGACGCTTTTTTCCCCGCCCAAAAAATCAGGCTCACCGGCAACCCTGTTCGGCGCGACATTCAAACGGCCCATATGCGGGCAGAAGCCGGACGGGCGCAGTTTGGCCTCCTGCCCAACGTACCTGTGCTGCTGGTCATTGGCGGCAGTCAGGGGGCCAGAACTCTCAACCAGTGCCTGGAAGCGGGTTTGCCCCGGCTGGCGCAGGCGGGGGTGCAGGTAGTCTGGCAAACCGGCCCGGCGTTTATTGAGCGGGCGCGGCAGACCATTGCCCAGGCCGGAGCCACCCGCGTACAGGCCCACGACTTTATCTACGACATGGCCAATGCCTATGCCGTGGCCGATGCCGTGGTGTCGCGGGCGGGGGCACTGTCGGTGTCCGAACTGTGCTTGGTGGGTAAACCGGCCATTCTGGTGCCTTTTCCCGCCGCCACCGACGACCACCAGACCCACAACGCCCAGGCTCTGGTTGACCACCACGCCGCCCTGTTGGTGCCCGATGCCCAGGCCCCCGCCCGGCTGCTGGATGAGGCCCTGCGTTTGTTGGCAGACGAGGCATTGAAACAAACCTTGCGGGAGCAGATTGTGAAACTAGCCTACCCCCACGCCGCCGAAGTGATCGCTAAAGAGATTATTGAGCTAACTTAAACCAAAAAATTAGCCGAATCCCCTTGCGGAATTGTAAATCACGCACTTACTTTTGCTAAACCACTCCGTTATACATCCTTGAAACCTGCTGCCCTGACCGCCGTTTGTACTGTTTATTTTTTGGGAATTGGCGGCATCGGCATGAGCGCGTTGGCCCGCTGGTTTCTGGTCAATGGCTATTCTGTGGCAGGCTACGACCGCACGAGCACCCCGCTCACCCAGGCATTGGCCGCCGAGGGCATGGCCCTTCACTACACCGAAGACGTGGCGCAGATACCGGCGGTGGTTCGGGATAACCCCGCCCAAACGCTGGTGGTCTACACGCCCGCCGTGCCCACCACCCACGCCGAGTACGTGTATTTTACCCAAAACGGGTTCAGCATCCGGAAACGGGCGCAGGTACTGGGGCTGTTGGCCGGGCAAATGACCACCATTGGCGTGGCCGGTACCCACGGCAAAACCACCACCTCGTCGATGGTGGCTCACCTCTTGCGGCAGGGGGGCCTCAACTGCGCGGCGTTTTTGGGCGGCATCACCCAAAACTACGGCACCAACTTCCTGCTCAACGAGCCAACTGAGGCACTCTCCGAAGTGCTGTGCGTGGTGGAAGCCGACGAGTTCGACCGCTCGTTCCTGACGCTGTTTCCCAAATACGCCATTGTTACCTCCACCGATGCTGACCACCTCGACATCTACGGAAACCATCAGTCGGTGCTCGACTCGTTTGCGGCGTTTGTGGGCCAGATTGAGCCGACCGGCGTGCTGTTTATGTGTCATGGCCTGGACTTGGCCAGCCACACACCCGCCCAGGTACGTACCTACGGCCTGACCGAAGGCCACTACCGTACCGAAAATCTCCGCATCGAGACAGCCCGTTTCGTATTCGACCTGGTGTATCCCGGTGGCGTGATAGCTGACATTCGGATGGTGATTCCCGGTTTTCACAATGTGGAAAACGCGGTGGCGGCGGCGGCGGTAGCCCTGGAAACAGGCTTATCGCCCACTGCCGTTCGGGAGGGGCTGGCCACGTACCGGGGTGTGAAACGGCGGTTCGAGTATGTGCTCGACACGGAGCAGATCGTCATGATTGACGACTACGCCCACCACCCCGCCGAGGTCGAAGCGTTTCTGACATCGGTGAAAGCACTCTACCCCGACCGGGTGCTGACGGTGGTGTTCCAGCCCCACCTGTTTAGCCGCACCCGCGACTTTGCTGAAGGCTTCGGCAAGAGCCTTTCGTTGGCCGACCAGCTTATTTTGCTCGATATTTATCCCGCCCGCGAGCAACCCATTCCCGGCGTAACGGCAGCATTGATTTTAGCACAAGTTACCGCTACAAACAAACAGATAAGTACCAAAGAAGCGTTGCCCGGCGTTCTGCAAAAAATGAACCCCAACTTATTAGTAACCATGGGGGCTGGGGATATTGACCAGCAACTTTTGACCATTAAAGCCTTATTTGACCCCAATAGATAAAATAATTTGCTTTTTTAAATAGCTTGTCCTGAGATGTTCTATACATTTAGTAGCCGAAAAAATTGGATAGTCTGGACAACGGGTAGTTTAGCCCTATTTAGCTTGCTGGCATTTACCGAGAAACGCCTTCGCCAACACCAGTGCAAGGCTATTTTGGTAGAGATAAACCAGCCCGAAGGACAACAATTTTTGAACCGAAAAGATGTAACGGCTTTTTTAACGAATAACGGCGAAGAACCACTGATTGGCCAACCCATTGATGCTATAGACTTGAGTAAACTGGAACAGCGTTTAGGGCAGTTTGCCCTCATAAAAAAAGCCCACGTCTCTTTCGATTTGGCCGGTAATTTACTGGCCAACATCACAGAACCCGACCCCATTGCACGGTTGGTGCGGGGCGGCAGCGGGGCAAGAGTGGTGGGCGGGCAGTACATCACGCGGGAAGGGCGGTTCATCCCGTTGTCGATGAATTATTCGGCCAGGGTACCGGTGGTGTCGGGCAGTTGGTTCAGGAGCCACCGCACCCTGAAAAGCCCCACCGGGCAGGAGTTATTGACGTTGTTTCGGTACATAAATGAAACGCCGCTGTGGCGGGCACAAATAGCCGAAATAGCCGTAGACTCGGTGGGCGAAGTGACGCTTTGGCCGCAGGTAGGTACGTATAAAATTGAGTTCGGTGTTCCCCAAAACATCGAAACAAAGTTTGATAAAGTGAAGTTGTTTTACACCCAAATAGCCCCCCAGAAAGGCTGGAGCCGCTACCACCGGGTAAATGTGCAGTACCGTAACCAGTTAGTTTGCGAATGATGACTACCCCTCACCAAATGGAAAATAAAATTGTGGTTGGCCTCGATATCGGCAGTACGAAAGTATGCGCCGTGGCAGGCCGGTTGGCCCGAAATACCAATAACCAGCCCATGCTGGAAGTGCTGGGCGTAAGCCGGGCCAACTCGGAGGGCGTAACCAAGGGCAAGGTGATGAACATTACCCGAACCGTAGAAGCCATCAACCGGGCCATTGAAGAGGTGTCCAAGCAATCGAACGTAGACATCGGTATTGTCAACGTTAGTTTCAGCAACCACAACATCAACTCGCTTAAACAGCCCGGCAGCATTACCCGCCTCTCGCCCGGCGACGAAGTGACCCCCGCCGACATTGACCACCTCCTGCGCGATATGTACCGCACGCCCCAACAGGCCGGGAAGGAAATTGTCCACGTCCTACCCATGGATTTCACCGTCGACAGCGAGTCGGGTGTGGAGGACCCCGTGGGGCGCAACGGCGTGAAACTGGGAGCCGATTTTCAGATCATCACCACCCAATCAGACGCGGCGGTGAATGCGCGGCGGTGCATCGAGCGCACGGCCAGCCACCTCCAGCGCGATCAGGTGCTGCTTTCGCCCCTGGCTTCGGGCATGGCTGTGCTGACTACCGAAGAAAAAGAAGCCGGTGTGGCCCTGGTAGACATTGGCGGCGGCACCACCGACATTGCCGTGTATTACCGAAATGTGTTGCGGCATGTAGCGGTGTTTCCGTGGGCGGGCAATTGCCTCACCAACGACATTCAGGATGGTTGCAAAGTGCTCCCTCAACAGGCTGAAGTGCTGAAAACCAAGTTCGGCCACGCCAACCCGGCCACCTACCGCCTCAACGAAGTGGTGTCGGTACCGGGTTTGCCGGGGCGGCAGCCCAAGGATGTGTTGCTGCGGAACGTATCGATCATCATGGCCGAACGGCTGAAAGAAATTGCGGCCCTGGTGCAGGCCGAGGTCATTCGTTCGGGCTACAAGGATAAACTGCTGGGCGGCATTGTGCTCACCGGCGGCTCGGCCCTGATTGAAGGCATCGACGAGATTTTTCGGCAGATGACCGACATGGACGTGCGGGTGGGCTACCCCGAACAACTGGAGTTTAACCTCCGGGCCGACCTGGTCAGCGACCCGGCCTACGCCACGGCCATTGGCCTGGTCTGGGCCGGCTTCAAAAACATCGACGACCGGATATCGTTCATCAGCGATCCGGGGCAACCGGCTGTTTATCAGAACGGTGCGCCACGAGGATTTGACACCGGGCGGGTTGCCCAGAAAAATAACGCCGGTCAAACGGCCCCGCGAGTCGCGCCGGAACCAACCGACGAGCGAGCCGGATTTGGGTTGGTTGATTGGGTGAAACGAATGTTCAACCAAAAACTGGGCGACGTAAACGACACGTACCAGGACTAAGCCAGCCCTACCGGTCGTATTTTTTTGTAGTACCTTTAGTCATTCCCCCTCCACACCCCACCGATTTTACCCTCGTCATGACACCCCGAACGCCACCCCGAACGCAAGCTATGCTGGATCACGGATTTACCTACGAACTCCCCGACGACAACGCTCCCATTATTAAGGTGATTGGGGTAGGCGGTGGCGGCAGCAACGCCGTGCAGCACATGGTTGCGATGGGGGTGAAAGACGTGGAATTTGCCATCTGCAACACCGACCGGCAAGCCCTGATGAGCAGCAACGTGAAAACGAAGCTGAAACTGGGCACGGGTCTGGAAGGAGCCGGTATGGACGTGGAGGTGGGCCGCCGGGCGGCACTGGAAAGCGTAGACGAACTGCGGAACCTGCTGGGAGGCTCCATCAAAATGGTGTTCATTACGGCGGGAATGGGCGGCGGCACCGGCACCGGCGCGGCCCCCGTGGTGGCCGAAGTAGCCCGCGAAATGGGCCTACTGACGGTGGCCGTGGTGACGGCCCCCTACAAATATGAAGGCATCGACAAACGACTGCAAGCCACCGAGGGTATTGAGCTACTGAAAAAAAGCTGCGACACGGTGCTGGTGGTCATGAACGACAAGCTGGCCGACCTCTACGGCAAACTGAGCATCCGCAAAGCCTTTGCCCACGCCGATAACGTGCTGGCTACCGCCGTGAAGAGCATTGCCGAGGTCATTACCACACGCGGCGACGTGAACACGGATTTTATGGACGTGAAAAAGGTGCTGGAAAATGCCGGGCCGTCGGTGATGGGGTCTGCCGATGCCGAAGGTGATGACCGGGCGTTGCAAGCCATTCAGGAGGCCCTGAATTCACCCCTGCTCAACGACAGCGACATTGTGGGGGCCAAACGCATTCTGCTCACCATCTCATCGAGTTCGGAGTTTGAGGCTACCCTGGAAGAGCAGACCGTGATTTCGAACTACATTGTGGATAAGATTGGCGAAGAGGCCCGGCTGTTTAAAATCGGGGCCATCTTCGACGATTCGCTTGGCTCCAGAATGCGCGTGACCATCATTGCGGCGGGGTTTGAGACGACCAGTTTTCTGGATGCCACCACCGGCAAAATCACGCAGGTGACGGTCATTGACGAGCCGGAGTCGTACACGAGCCTGGTACCGGATAACAGCCTGACAGACAATACCCTGGCCGCGCCCGTTGCAGACCTGGTGCTGGACGAAGCAGAAGCCACGCCCACGTTTACCCACGGCGGGCCAATACCCATGCCGCCGCTGGCCCAGGCCAATGGGTTGGCTGGAGCCAGTTACACCCAACACAACGGCGTGAGCCTGAACCCCGCCCGCCCCGACGACACCGAGGCGATGCGGCAGATGATTGACGATTTTTATACCTACAAATTTTCGGAAAAAGAACTGGAAGTGCCCGCCTACATCCGGCACCAGGCCCTGCTGCACGACCTGCCCCTGCTGCCTGACCACGAGATTGTCCGGTCGCGGCTGTTCGACTAAAACACGCCGCTGGAACGTACCTGACCGGCCCCCAACCCTACACATGGGTTGGGGGCCTTTGTGTATCTTTGCGGCCTGTTGCCGGTAGGTTAGGCTGGCACAGGCACCCATTTATGTCCTGGTTTATACGAAAAGATAAGGGTATTCAGACCCCAACCGAAATGAAGCGGGAAGCTCCCGACGGGTTGTGGTACCAGTGCCCCAGTTGCAAGCAGGTGATGCACACCCGCGAGCACAAAATGAACGCCTACACCTGCGTACACTGCAATTATCACGAAAAAATCGGCTCCGATGCCTACTTTTCCCTCCTCTTCGATGATAATGCCTTCACCGAACTGGATACAAACATGACTTCGGCAGACCCGCTCCGGTTTACCGACACCAAAAAATACCCCGACCGCATTAAAACCACCCGCGCCAAAACGGGCCTCAACGATGCCGTCCGCACGGCGTTTGGCCCCCTGAACGGGGTCGATATTACCATTGCCTGCATGGATTTCAGCTTCGTGGGTGGGTCAATGGGGTCGGTGGTGGGCGAAAAAATTGCCCGCGCCATCAACCACGCCATGGCCCACCAAACGCCATTTCTGATGATCTCGCGGTCGGGAGGGGCACGGATGATGGAGGCGGGTTTTTCGCTGATGCAGATGGCCAAAACCTCGGCCCGCCTTGCCCGGCTTTCGGAAGCCAAACTGCCCTACATCTCGCTCCTGACCGACCCCACCACGGGCGGCGTGACAGCCTCTTATGCCATGCTCGGCGATTTTAACATTGCCGAACCCGAAGCCCTGATTGGCTTTGCCGGGCCGCGCGTCATTCGCGAAACCATTGGCAAAGACCTGCCTAAAGGCTTCCAAAGTGCCGAATTTGTGCTGGAACACGGCTTTCTGGACTTCATTGTAGACCGGAAAGACATGAAAGACAAACTAGCCAGTTTGCTGAAGATGATAAGCTGACGATGCGCCTGGTACGTCACCCCATTCTCTGCAATTACTACGTCACCTACCGGTGCAACGCCACCTGCGGGTTTTGCGACATTTGGGAACGGCCCTCGCCCTACGTCACGCTCGAAAATGCCCGCGATAATTTTCGGGATTTGAAACGGCTCGGCGTGCGGGTCATCGATTTCACCGGGGGCGAACCCCTGCTGCACCGCCAACTGCCCGACCTGCTGGCCGAAGCCAAACAACACGGGTTCATTACGACCCTCACCACCAACGGGTTGCTCTACCCCAAACAGGCCCAAAGCCTGCGCGGCCTGGTCGATATGCTGCACTTCTCACTCGACGCGCCCGATGCCGCCACCCACGATGCCGGGCGCGGGGTACGTTGTTTCGACAAAGTGATGGAATCCATTGCTGTGGCCAAAGAACTGGGCGAACGGCCCGACATTCTGTTCACGGTTTTTGACCACAACGTGGGCAAAATTGAGACCATGTACCGGCAAATAGCCCGCCCAAACGGCCTGGTACTGATTCTGAACCCTGTTTTCGACTATAACGGCGTGGCCACGGGCGGTGCCCTCAGCCCCGATTCGTTGCAACAAATGACCCACTGGGGCAAACAGCCGGGCGTGTACCTCAACGACGGGTTCGTGCAACTGCGCCGCGACGGGGGCAACCACACGGCCACGCCCGTTTGCCGGGCCGCCAGCACCACGCTCGTCATTTCGCCGCAAAACGAACTGGTGTTGCCCTGCTACCATTTGGGCCTGAAGAACGTACCCATCAATGGCCAGCTTTATGAGGTGTACAAATCTGACGAAGTGCAGCAACTGGTGGCGTTGGAGGGGCGGTTGCCTGCCTGCGAGGGATGCGCCATCAATTGCTACATGCAACCGTCGTTTGCCGTAGACATGACCAAGTATTGGTGGAAAGCCCTGCCCAGCACGCTGAAATACAATTACCTGAAAGGCACCTGGAAACAGTTGTTCTAGCCTACTGTTTCACCAGTTTCTGCACCACCTGCCGCCCCCCACTCTCGGCCCGGATCAGGTACAGACCAGCGGGCTGGCTGCTCATATCAAACTGATACTGATGCCGTTGCAGGAACGTACCCAGCTCTGCGGAGAGGTAAACCCGCCCCCGGCTATCCAGCACTTGCAGCGTAGCCGGGCGGGCAATATTGCTTGTCAGCACCACCTCTACCCGGCCAGAACCCACGGGGTTGGGCGATATGGATAACGCAAGACCCACCGGGTCGGCATCGGCCACCGCCGTAATGAGGTCTTGCACCGCCGGGACGTAGGGGGGCGGCGCAACGGGCGTGCCGCCCTTGTCAACCACAGTCAGCACCAGTTCCTGCTGGGTTCGGCTGGTTAGTATGCCAAGCCGCCACTCCGATACCACAATGGCCAGCGAGTACCGCCCCGCCGTCACCGGCACGTCCCAGTTGAGCAAACCCGTCCGGGCGTTGATCTGATACGTACCTGCCCGCCCCACGGCGTTGGGAAACTGGTAGGTAGCCAACGGCCTGATAGTTTCGCAGACCCCGCCGGGGGTAAACTGAACGTCGGGGGTGGTGAGGGGGTACGCTAAAGCGTAGGAGAGGCTGTCGTTATCGGCATCGGTAGTCGCCAAATTCAGCACAACTCGCTGTCTCAGAGAGGCTTCTAAACCAGCCGGGGGTAGCTGAAGCACGGGCGTGGTGTTGACCGTTCCACCCTGCACCAGTACCGTTGTCTGAAGCGCGAAGGGCTGCTCACCATCGCCCGTGTTGCGGCTGGCCGTCCGGTTGGTTCCGGTTGCCTGAAGGGTGTATACACCGGGAGCGGCGTAGACGTATGAAGTTGAATATTCAGCAACAGAGACATTTTTGTCAACCGCCCACTGCTGTACAGTCGTTGGCCGCAACAAAGTGGTACCTGGCTGGTCGCCGAAACAGACCGACAAGGTGGTGCTGGGTGCCCCGGTGCCACCTGCGCGAGCATCGTAGTAAACAACAACCGTGACCTTGTACCTCAACGTTGACCTGTCGATACGGGCGGACTGAATGTAACCACCCAGATAGTGCGTGGCAAAAGATGCCGAACCAGTCAGCAACAGCGTCAGGAGGCAGATGAGGGGGCGCATAATAGTGTTCGGAATAGGCGTTGGCTGGCTGTAGCTGTATAACTTTCTGACGGTCAGTTTACGTATGTAACAAGTGGCTATTTTGTTGGCAAGCCCGGCGCATTTGCCGTTTGTGCAGTAGGTTTGGCCCATGATTCGCCTGTTCCGCCTCGTGTTGTTTGCCGAATTGCTGTTCTCACTCCGGGTGCTTGGGCAGGCACAACCCGTGCCAGGTACGTTGCCTGTTGCCGAAAACGGCATTAATCAGGGGCGGTTTATTGGCGTGGTGGCGGGTACGGCGGCGTTTTACCTCGTGACGCTGGTGTTGCTGAAAAAGCAATGGTACAAGAAAAGACAGCCCTTCCACACCTTCAACGACAATGGCGAATGGCTGCAAATGGACAAGGTGGGGCACGTGGCCACGGCCTACTGCATGAGCAGAGGCGGCTACGAACTCATGCGCTGGAGCGGCGTGAACGAGCGGGCCAGTATCCTGACGGGCGGGGCATTGGCTCTGCTGTTCCAAACCACGCTGGAACTCTACGACGGCCACGCCGAAGGCTGGGGGTTTTCTACCGGCGATATGCTGGCCAACGTGGCGGGTACGGCCCTGTTTGTGGGGCAACAGTTTGGGGCCGGGCAGCAGGTGGTGAGTATGAAATACGGCTTCCGCAAAACCATTTACCCCCCTTTCCGGCCCAATGTGCTGGGCCAAACCACCGGCCAACAAATGCTGAAAGACTACAACGCCCAGCAGTACTGGCTGTCGGTAAACCTGGCCTCGGTGTTGCCCGTGGGGCCGGACTTCCCGCGTTGGCTCAACCTCGACCTGGGCTACAGCGGCAGTGGTATGACGGGTGGCCACGCAAACCCGCCGATGGTTGATTCGGAGGGCAAAAAGGTTGAATTCAGGCGGTTTCGGCAGTTTTTCATCTCGCCCGATGCCGATCTGTCGCGCATTAACCAGCCCGACCCGCTGCGGCCTCTGCCCTGGCAACGGTGGGTAGGCACGGTGCAGTTTTTCAAAATAGCCGCCCCCTCGCTGGAATATAACCCGGTTCATGGCTTACGGCTGCATCCGTTGCTGTTGCCCAAAGAGTAGACTTGTTTGCCTTGCCCGACCGAAAGTTAGGCCCACAACGTACCTGCGCCAGCCAACACGGCCTGGTTTTTGCCGTTATATAAAAACAACTCAAATTTGGCTAACCCACTGTACCCATGCGCCTCTCCGTTTTGCTGTTGCTTGTGCTGAGCATCGTTTGTGTTTCGCCCGCTTTCCGGCCCGCCACCGGTGCCCGGCCTGTACCAAATTCGGTACGCGAAGGAAAAAAAATCAACTGGATCACCTTTGAAGAGGCCCACCGGCTGAACCAAACCACCCCCCGCAAAGTCATCATCGACGTGTATACGGGCTGGTGCGGGTGGTGCAAAGTCATGGATCAGCGCACCTTCAGCCAACCTGCCATCATCGACTACGTGAATGAGCACTTTTACGCCGTGAAACTCGATGCCGAAATGAGTGCCGACGTAACCGTGGGCGACAAAACATTCCGCAAGCAGGGCGGCACCCACGAACTGGCTATCAGTCTGTTACAGGGCAAAATGAGCTACCCATCCACCGTGTTTCTGAACGAAAAAATGGGCATGATCCAGCCTATTGCCGGGTATTTGGAGCCACGGATGTTCCACCAGATTATTACTTATTTTGGGGGTGATTACCAGTCGAAAGAGAAATTCGACGACTTCAAGGCAGGTACGTATGTGAAGACCTTCCAGCCCGCCATGCCCGTGCCAGGAACTGTGCCGGGAACCGCGCCAGGAAATTAAGACCCGGCGCAAGAGACAGATTTGCTGAAGTTGGCTTATTTTTAACGGTTAAGATAACCCAGCCAATTTCATGAAAAATCAGCTACGTCTGCTCATCCTCTGCGCGGTCAGTTTTGCCACCGGGGCATTCATGTTTGCCCACAACGACCCAAAACAGCCGTTCTCTGCCGATATGGTGGCCGTAGCCTCCCGGCTGATTGGGCTGGAATTTTCGCCCGCCGAGCGCGATTCGATGCTCGATAACCTTACCGACCAACGCCGCGACTACGAGACCATCCGGGCCGTTTCGTTACCCAATGCCGTAGCTCCGGCCCTGTATTTCAACCCCTTACCGCCAAATTTTGTCTTGCCCACGGGCAGCAGTTCGTTCCGGGCCTCTGCCGTTGGCCAGGTACGTATGCCCGCCAACCAGAACGACCTGGCGTTCTACACCGTGGCCCAACTGGGCGAACTGATTCGGACGCGGCAGATTTCGTCGGAGGCACTGACGCGATTTTTTCTGACCCGCCTGAAAACATACGGCCCCACCCTGTTCAACGTCGTGACGCTTACCGAAGACCTGGCCCTGCAACAGGCCCGCCGCGCCGATGCCGAGATCAAAGCGGGTAAATACCGAGGGCCACTGCACGGTATTCCCTACGGAGCCAAAGACCTGCTGGCCCGGCGTGGCTACAAAACTACCTGGGGGTCAGTGCCTTACAAAGATCAGGAACTGCCCTACGACGCAACGGTGATTCAGCGGCTCGAAACGGCGGGGGCGGTGCTGTGCGCCAAATTGGCCGTGGGCGAACTGGCCATGGGCGACGTGTGGTTTGGCGGCATGAGCCGCAACCCCTGGAAACCCGAAACCGGTTCCAGCGGCTCGTCGGCGGGGTCGGGCAGTACGGTTGCCGCTGGGTTGCTGCCCTTTGCCATCGGCACCGAAACGCTGGGTTCCATCGTCTCGCCGGCCACCGTTTGCGGCGTTACGGGCTTGCGCCCCACGTTCGGGCGCGTGAGTCGGCACGGGGCAATGGCGTTGGCCTGGTCGATGGATAAAATTGGCCCCATGACCCGCTCGGTGGAAGACTGTGCCCTGGTGTTCAACGCCATTCAGGGACCCGACAAAGCCGACCCGACAACGTACCTGAACGTACCGTTTCGGTATGCGCCCCTGCCCACGCTGACGGGCGTGCGGATTGGGTACGTCCAAAAAGCCTTCGCCGGTACCTACCCCAACAAAGCCAACGACCAGGCTACCCTCGACAAACTCCGTCAGCTTGGAGCCACGCTGGTGCCCATCGACCTGCCCGTGTTTCGGTACGGTGCCCTCACGCTCATCATTGGCGTGGAGGGAGCCGCCGCTTTCGACGAGCTAACCCGCTCTGGGCGAGACAGTTTGCTGGTACGGCAATTAAAATCGGCGTGGCCCAACGAATTCCGGTCGGCCCGGCTGATACCCGCCGTAGAGTATGTGCAGACCAACCGGATACGTACCCAGCTTATTGGGCAGATGCACCAGATGCTGACCAACGCCGGGGTAGACGTGTACGTGTCGCCCACCTACGCGGGTGGCAACCTGACCCTGACCAACCTGACGGGCCACCCCAGCGTGGTGTTACCCAACGGGGTCAACACCGCCACCGGGGGCGCGCAAACACCCACCAGCATCACTATAAACGGCCAGCTTTTTGCCGAAGGGCCGGTATTGGCCGTGGCCAAAGCCTACCAGGACGCTACCGACTGGCACAAGAAGCACCCGAATTTGAAGTAAGAAATCGACCGTGGGCGTGGGGCTATTTTCGGTACACCCCGGCAGTGCTGCGCTTAATTTTTTCTTAATTCTTAATTTCTTAAATTTGCATTAAATACACTACAAACAGGGCTTTAGACCTTAAAACGGCATCATAAAGTGGATTTATTTGAGAAACTTCGCAAAAATCTCGGCCCCATCGGCACCAATTCCGAACTCTTCAACGGCCACCATTACTTTGCTTTTCCGCGCCTGACCGGCGAACTGGGGCCGCACATGATGTTCTTCGGCAAGAAAATGCTGAACTGGAGCCTGAACAACTACCTGGGGCTGGGCAACCACCCCGAAGTACGCGCCGCCGATGCCCAAGCCGCCGCCGACTGGGGCCTGGCCTACCCCATGGGTGCCCGCCTGATGTCGGGCAACAGCGATTTGCACGAAGAACTGGAACAGCAACTAGCTCAATTTGTGCATAAGCAGGATGCTTTTCTGCTCAATTTCGGCTACCAGGGCGTGATGTCGGCCATTGAGGCCCTGGTAGACCGCCGCGACATCATTGTGTACGATGCCGAATGCCACGCCTGCATCATCGACGGAATCCGGCTGCACAAAGCGCAGTTGGGCGACTATTATAAGTTCAACCACAACGACATGGCCAGTCTGGAGAAGAACCTTCAACGGGCCACCAAAAAAGCCGCCGAACAGGGCGGGGGCATCCTGGTTATCAGCGAGGGCGTATTTGGCATGTCAGGCAAAGTGGGTAGCCTGGACGAGATTGTGGCGTTGAAAGAAAAATACAATTTCCGTCTGTTTGTAGACGATGCCCACGGCTTCGGCACCATGGGGGCCACCGGCGCGGGCGTGGGCGAGCATCTGGGTTGCCAGGACGGCATCGACGTGTATTTTTCTACGTTTGCCAAGTCGATGGCTTCTATTGGGGCGTTCGTAGCCGCCGATAAAGACATTATCATGTACCTCAAATACAACATGCGGTCGCAGATTTACGCCAAAGCCCTGCCCATGCCGCTGGTGGTGGGGGCCATGAAACGCCTCGAACTAATTAAACGCCACCCCGAACTGCGCGAAAAACTGTGGCAAAACGTGCGGGCGTTGCAAAGCGGCCTCCGCGAGCGGGGCTTCAACATCGGCGAAACCACCTCGCCCGTTACGCCGGTGTTGCTGCAGAACGACGGCGGCATTGTGGCCGCCACCGGCATGGTGCGCGAAATGCGCGAAACCTACGGCATCTTCTGCTCCATTGTCACGTACCCGGTGGTGCCCAAAGAAATTATCATGTTGCGGGTTATTCCCACAGCGGCACACTCGCTGGAAGACGTGGCCTATACCCTGACGGTGTTCAGCGAACTGGCCGAAAAGCTCAAAAACGGCTACTACGTGCAGCAACATGCCGGTGCGGTGGTCGAAATAGACCAAACAGCCGTGACAGAAGCCGCCGCTGAGTAGTGAAAGCCGCAATAAGTAGTATTATTTGGCTATTTTTTTGATACTGAACTTGCGGTGTATGGCAGAATAGCTATATTTCGATCAAATACGCGTTTTGAGCGTGTTTGAGCACTTTTTCACACTTAAACCCCAATCGTATGACGCGCTTTGAGGAAGTAAAGAACCTGATCATGTCATTGGAAGGCGACTTCGACAAATTCTACGACAAGAAGAATCAGGCTGCCGGAACTCGTGTACGGAAAGGTATGCAGGACCTGAAAACCATGGCCCAGGAGATTCGCTCTGAAGTTCAGGACCAGAAAAACGCTGCCGCAACAAGCTAGCTGTTCCTGCCCCTTACTGCCCAAACCCGCCGCAACGTACCTGTTGGGCGGGTTTGGTGTGTGGGGGCGTTAGGGCAACGGCTAAATCGGTACGGGCGCGGGGCGGCGGGCTGAAGTTGTGTGTTATTATCCCTACTTTTGTGGCTCGAACACGAATCCAGCCTAGCGTTTTTCTGACCTGCCTGAAATGGGACTATTTAATTTTTTGACCAGCGACATTGCCATTGACCTGGGTACGGCCAACACCCTCATCATTCATAAAGACCGGATTGTGGTTGACGAACCGTCGATCATTGCCATGGACAAAGCCACGGGCAAAGTGCTTGCCATTGGCCACAAGGCCATGCAGATGCACGAAAAAACCAACGAAAATATCAAAACAATTCGCCCGCTGAAAGACGGGGTTATTGCCGATTTCACCGCCGCCGAACTCATGATCCGGGGCATGATTAAGATGATCGAGTCGGGCAACCGGTTGTTTTCGCCCTCCCACCGCATGGTTATCTGTATTCCTTCGGGCATCACGGAAGTGGAAAAACGGGCCGTGAAAGACTCTGCCGAACACGCCGGTGCCAAAGAGGTATACATGGTACACGAACCCATTGCGGCGGCCATCGGTATCGGCATTGACATTACCCAGCCCAACGGCACCATGATTGTGGACATCGGCGGCGGCACCACCGAAATTGCCGTCATTGCCCTGTCGGGCATTGTGTGCGAACAATCAATCCGTATTGCGGGCGATGTGTTCACCCGCGATATTGTGGATTATATGCGGCGGGAACACAACCTGCTCATCGGCGAACGGTCGGCAGAGCAGATCAAGATGGAAGTAGGCTCGGCCCTGCCCGAACTGGACAATCCGCCCAACGACTACGAGATTCGGGGGCGCGATTTGATGACGGGTATTCCAAAGGAGATCAAAGTGACGTACAGCGAAATTGCCTACGCGCTCGACAAATCGATCTCCAAAATTGAGGAGGCCGTGATGAAAGCTCTGGAGATTTCGCCGCCCGAACTCTCGGCAGATATTTATACCAACGGCATCCACCTCACCGGCGGCGGCGCATTGCTCCACGGGCTGGACAAACGCCTGGCCAGCAAAACCAAGCTGCCCATCCATGTGGCCGACGACCCGCTGAAGGCGGTGGTGAAGGGCACGGGCGAGGTTATTAAAAACCTGGATCTGTATAAGTCTGTCCTGATTTCGTAAGCACCCCCGCTCCGGTTCCTCTTTTCTGCCTGTGGAACAACTGTTTGCCTTCATTGCCCAAAGCCGCAACTTCATTTTGTTTGTGTTGCTGGAAGTGCTATGCTTTTATTTTATCATCAACACCAACAATTATTGGAGTGCCAGTTTTTTCAACACCTCCAACCGTTACGCCGCCCAACTGCTTGCCTGGTCCAACACTGCCAAAGAATACGCGCAACTCAGGCAGGTAAACGCCGATTTGGTGGCCGAAAATCAGCGGATGCGCACGTTACTTACCCAACGGCAACAGCAACTAAACCCCAGCGCCCCCGCCCTTTACCGGGCCGATTCCGTTTTTGCCACCCGCTTCAAATTCACCGTGGGCAAGGTCATCAACAACACTACCACTCTGGCCAACAACTACCTGACCATTGATAAGGGCACCGCCGATGGCCTTCAACCGGGCATGGGCGTAATTTCGCCCACCGGCATTGTGGGCCGGGTACGTTTCTGCAACGCCCATTTCTCGGTCATTACGTCCATTCTACACTCCGAATTCCGGGTGTCGGCCAATTTGCTCAAAGCCAACGAAATCGGCACGGCGAGGTGGCAGGGCACAGACCCCACCCGGATGGCTTTGCTCGACATTTCGCGGTACAAACCCGTTCACAAGGGTGATTCGGTGGTTACGTCGAACCAAAATTCGGTTTTCCCGCCCGGCATTCTCATTGGCCGGGTCGAGAGCGTGGGCCTTCAGGCCAACCAAACGTTCCATGACCTGATCATCAACTTATCCACCAACTTTGGCAACTTGTCGTATGTCTACGTAGTCGAGAACACGCTGGCCAGCCAACAGGAGCAACTTGAGGTGCAGGTAGACAGCGAAAAATAGCCCCTTCCTTTTGCATGACCCTCCGAGAAATCAGTATTCTGGCCGCTCTTTTTCTGCTCTATTTGTCCCTTCAGATCCTGATTGTGCGGAACCTGGTGCTGTTCGATTACGGCTTTTGCTTTCTGTATGTAGCCTGTATTTTGCTACTCCCTGCCGAAATTAACCAGACACTATTGTTGCTACTGGCCTTCCTGACGGGGGTTATTGTAGACACGTTCTACAACACGCTGGGCATTCATGCTGCCGCCACGGTGCTGATGGCCTACCTGCGCCCGTTGGTACTGCGAGTACAAATGAGTCAGCGAATTCAGGAGGCGCGGTTGGTGCTCACGGCGCAAGAACTGGGCTTTGCGGCCTTTTTCAGGTACGTGTTTGTGCTGGTGCTTATCCACCACACCGTGCTGTTTTTTGTTGAAGCCGGTAGTTTTTCGTTGCTGTTGCCCACGCTGGCCCGAACGGTTGCCAGTGCGCTTTTCACCACCATAAGCATTATTCTTATCCAGTTTTTGGCCCGGAGATAGTCCATAACCCTGCGTGGTTGCACGGGCTGGCCCTTCTTACCGCCAAATCCTATTCTGCCATTTTGGCGGTTAAACTTTTCAGGTCGACAAAGGTTTGATTTTTGCGGTATGTTCTGTCCTGCTGCTACCACCCCGGTTAAGAGAGACCGGTTTTAATGCGGGTCGCAGTCGGGGCAAACCGACTTTAACGCCTACTTTTATGTCGACAATGCCCGAATCTATGTCCGATACGACACCCACTCGCGGTTATACCGACGATCAGAAATACAAAATATTTAACAAGGAGTTCATGCCCCACATCGACTCTATGTACAACTTCGCCTTTCGCCTCACCATGGACGAAGACGATGCCAATGACCTTGTGCAGGATACGTACCTGAAAGCCTTCCGGTTTATCTCGTCTTTCGAGCAAGGAACCAACGCAAAAGCGTGGCTGTTCAGAATCCTGAAGAATAGCTTCATTAACGATTATCGTAAGAAAAGTAAGGAACCGGCCAAAGTTGATTACCAGGACGTTGAGACGACCTACAATTCGGAAGATGCCGAAACGGAGCACACCGTTGACCTGCGGGCCGAAACGGTTTCAGACCTGATTGGCGACGAGGTGGCCACTGCGCTCAACTCGTTACCGGTTGATTTTAGAACCGTTATTATTCTTTGCGACATTGAAGGGTTCACGTATGAAGAGATGGCCAAGATTCTGGATATCCCCATCGGAACCGTTCGGTCAAGGTTGCACCGGGCGCGGAATCTGCTGAAAGAGAAACTGCGGGACTACGCCGCTTCGATGGGTTACAACGAAAATATTGACGATTAAACCGAACTATTACCGTACAGACTTTGGTTAGACCAATAGCAACAATATAACTAATTTTGGAATAAATAAAATTTTTCCAATGCAAACGTCTTTGCCAACCCCGTCGCCAATGGCACCGAAGCTCATGAAATATTCGTGTGAACACCAGAGCGACTGTCTGAAGTTTATCCAATCGATACTCGACGGAGCCGCCACCGAGCAGGATCTTGAGAGGCTGAAACTCAACCTGGAAACCTGTCAGCCGTGCATTAAAATGTACCATCTGGAGAAAGAAATGAAAGCCCTGCTTCAGAATCGAATGGAAAAGAAATGTTGTCCCGAAGTTATTATTGAGGACATACGCACCCGCATTGCCACGTTCAATTAAACCGTGACCCGCCGCAAAAATCGGGGTAAGTGAGTCAGCCAACCGGCCCCTCGCTTACCCCGATTTCCGTTTCACGCACTTGCCCTTTCTGCCTCCACCAAACTCGGCCCACCCCCTTGACCGGCAAACTTATTATCTTCTCGGCTCCGTCTGGCTCCGGCAAAACTACCCTTGTTCGGCACCTGTTGGCCACCAACCCCAATCTGGGCTTTTCTATTTCGGCCTGCACCCGCGACCGCCGGGGCCGGGCCGAAGAAAACGGGAAAGATTATTACTTTCTGACCCCCGACGAGTTCAAGCACAAGATTGATGCCGACGAATTTGTGGAGTGGGAAGAGGTCTACATCGGGGCATTTTACGGCACGTTGAAAGCCGAAATCCAACGCCTGTGGGACGAGGGCAAACACGTTTTGTTCGACGTAGACGTGCAGGGCGGCCTCAAACTAAAGGAATATTACGGCGACCGGGCGTTGGCCGTTTTTGTGAAAGTGCCCAACGAAGAAACCCTCCGCCAACGCCTGTTGGGCCGGGGCACCGAAACCGACGACAGCCTTTCGAAGCGGCTCTTTAAAGTGCATTTCGAGATGAGTTTCCAGGACCGGTTCGATGTGGTGCTGGTAAACGACGACCTGGAAACCTCCTACCGCAAAGCGCAGACGTTAATCGACGAGTTTGTGCTCCGTGGCAACGTACCAGAGAAAGGTCTCGTGATTTGAGCAACCTAAGCCGGTTAGTTGGCTGACCGTAGCTTGCTGATGATGTCCTTCACCACCGCAATGGGCAAGTCCAGGGCCGTGGCAATGGCATCGGCATCCATTCCCACTACCAGAAGATTTTTCACAAAACGAGTAGTAGCCATATCGATGCCCCGCTCGATGCCTCGCTCGATGCCCCGCTCGATGCCTTTCTCTACTCCTTCGTTTATGAGACGTTCTGCTGTTGTCATGACTGATTCGCCCACGGGGCGGGAAATTTTTTGGAATATGGCCACGACCTGATTCTTGGTCAGGTCAGTTGTCCAGTAAATATAAAGAAAAGAGGCATCGATAAAGTTCTTGCCTGCCGGTTCTTCGGCAAGCCTTCCAAACAGGTAGGCAAACTCCTCAAAAACACGTAGCAGCCGTTTTTGGTTACGGCTATGACGTAATAACAGAGTAGTGAGCCGGGCATAGTCTGTTCGAAGCAGCGAGAGACCGGTTTTGGCAACATCGCCCAAATTAATCAACACATACTCGAACGCAGGTACGTATGGGTGCAACGTCGCTGGCAAGTTCGGGAAGTAGGCCGTGACGGGTTGCCTGACCCAAGGGCGGTCTCCGTGGTAAACCAGAATGGGCAAGACCGGAACCAACGGTTTGCCGTCTTTGACCTGCCGGTTCCAAATATTGAGCAGGTATT
>JAYUKZ010000429.1:0-23149 GCA_043763995.1 Fibrella sp. | reverse complement strand
GGGCCAACACCCAGAAACTGGCCGCCGGTAGCTGGCGTTTCGAACTGTTTTACTGGGATTACGTGCTGGGCATTGTAACCCTGGCCCTGCTGCTGGCCTTCACACTGGGCAGCACCGGCAGCGGAGGCCGCCCGTTCCTGGCCGACGTGCAACAGGGCGATTGGGCCAACCTCGGCTCGGCCATATGGGGGGGCGTACTCTTCAACGCCGCCAACATTCTGCTGGGGGCGGCCATCGCCATCGCGGGCATGTCGGTGGCGTTCCCCGTTGGCATTGGCCTGGCGTTGGTCATTGGCGTGGTGGTCAACTACCGCAACGCGCCGGTGGGCAGTGCCGGGTTGCTCTTCGGGGGGATGGCCCTGATTGTGGTGGCCATCCTGCTCAACGCCGTGGCCTACCGACAAACCACCACGGCCCGCGCCAACACCGCGACCGAGAACCGGCAGACATTACCAACAAAAAGCGAATCCACGCCGGGCGAATCCACGCGGGGCGAATCCACGCGGGGACTGTTGCTGTCGGTGGTGGCAGGTTGTTTAATGGGTTTGTTCTATGGGTACGTTGCGGGGGCCATGTTTCCCGATTTTGAGCAGCCCGAAACGGGGAAACTCAGCCCCTACACTGCCGTCGTTTTCTTTACCCTGGGTATTCTGGGCAGCAACGTTGTATTTAATTCGCTGCTGATGCGCCACCCGTTTGTGGGCACGCCCGTGCGCTACGCCGACTATTTCCGGGGCAGCGGGCGCGATCACCTCACGGGCGTGCTGGGCGGCATGATCTGGTGTTTGGGAATGTCGTTCAGCATCCTGGCCTCCGACAAAGCCGGTCCGGCCATCAGTTATGGTCTGGGGCAGGGTGCCACGGTGGTAGCCGCCTTGTGGGGCATTTACGTCTGGCGCGAGTTTCGGGAAGCCCCCAAAGGCGTGAGCATCCTGCTCAACGGGATGCTCCTTTGCTACGTTGCCGGGCTGGCCCTGCTAATTGTGGCCCGTTGACAAACCATACATTTTGGCGATAAACAAATCCTGTTAATCCGTCTTCAGGTACGTATCTATCAATTTTTTCGATCAACTGTTATTCCCATGAAACGCCTACTCACCTTCCTTTGCCTGTTGCTGCCCGCCGCCCTTTCGGCCCAATCACTTCCCCTCGATGGCCCCTGGCTATTTCACACCGGCGATGACCCGGCCTGGTCCGCACTCGGACTGGCCGACGCAGATTGGCCGACCATAAAACCGACCGTGGTTTGGGAGGAACAGGGTGCCGCCAACTACGACGGCATGGCCTGGTACCGCAAACGGGTAGTTATCCCTTCCTCCCTGAAAAGTCAGGTAGCCCACGGCGTGTTGGCCATCTCGTTGGGCATGATCGACGATGACGACCAGACTTTCTTCAACGGTAAACTCATTGGCGAGACGAAGGGATACACCGTCCCCCGCCGCTACAGCCTGGCCGAAAACCTGATTCGTTGGGATGCCGAGAACGTTATTGCCATCCGGGTAAGAGACGGGTCGGGCAACGGCGGGCTGTATGGGGGCGTGGTGCCCTCGCTGCGGCAACCCATTCTGGTCGATATGCTGCAATTTTCGGTACTGAGCAACCCCGCCCCGGCAACCGGCCCCGTTACCTACCAGCTTGCCTGGAAAAATACCGCAACGCAGCCCCTGACTGGTACCCTGTCGACTCTTATCACCGACCAAACCGGGGCCGTGCTGTTGCGCCAAACGAAGGCCGTTACCGTGCAGCCGGGCATTACCCAACAACCCGTAACCTACCAACCCGCCACGCCACGGGTGGTGCGGGTGCTGGGTACGTTCCGGTTGGGGCCAGACTCGCTCATGGGCAGCACCGTGGTGGGGGCAATGCCCATCCGCTACCAAACGCCCCACTCACCCCTGCGGCCCTACGCCGTGGCCGAACGGTTCACACCCACGCCCTATGAGCAGCAACAGGTGGGCGGCTGGCTGGGCGAACGCCTGGACCGGAATCTGACCGAACGCCTGCTGAGAATAGACGAAAAAGGCCTGCTGGCCGGTTATTTCAACCGCCCCGGCGAACAGGAATGGATTGGCGAACACATTGGCAAGTACCTCGAAACGGCGGCGAATGCCTACCGGTACAGCCATAACGCCGCCCTGAAAGTACAGATGGATCGGATGGCGCAACACCTGATTAACAGCCAATTGGCCGACGGCTACCTGGGTACGTATACGCCCGACCAGTACTGGACAAGCTGGGACGTGTGGAGCCACAAATACAACCTGTTGGGTCTGTTGGCCTACTACAACCTGTCGGGCCACGAACCGGCCCTGGATGCCTGCCGGAAGATGGGCGACCTGCTTTGCCGCACCTTTGGCACCGGCCCCGGTCAGCGCGACATCGTCCTGTCGAGCACCCACGTGGGCATGGCCGCCATGAGCGTGCTTGACCCCATGACGGACCTTTACCGCCAAACCGGCGACACGAAATACCTTGCTTTCTGCCGTTATTTGATCAACGCCTATGACCAGCCCAACGGGCCAAAAATCATTGCCACGCTCAACAGCATTGGGCGGGTAGACAAAACGGCTAACGCAAAAGCCTACGAGATGCTGTCTAATTTGGTGGGGTTGGTGAAGTACCACAAAATCACCCGCGAAGAAGCACCCCTCAACGCCGCGTTGGCCGCCTGGAACGACATCACCACCAAGCGGCTTTACGCCACCGGTTCGGCCAGTTCGTTCGAGCTTTTTCAGGACGACGATAAATTGCCCGCCGAAGAAGACAAGCACATTGGTGAGGGCTGCGTAACCACCACCTGGATGCAACTCAACTGCCAGTTGTTGACCCTCACGGGAGAGCAGAAATACCTGAACCAGTTGGAAAAATCGGCCTATAACCACCTCACGGGGGCCGAAAACCCCAAAACGGGCTGCGTGAGTTACTACACCCCGCTGCTGGGTAAGAAACCCTACGACTGCGGCATCACCTGCTGCACCTCCAGTGTGCCACGGGGCATTGCGCTCATTCCCACCTTTACGTTCGGACAGTTGGCCAACAGCCCGGTGGTGCTGCTCTACCAGGCAGGTACGTATACGGGTGCGCTTGGCGGTCAGCTCATTACCCTCACGGCCCGCACCGATTTCCCCACGTCGGGGCGGGTGACATACACGCTCAAGACGGCCAAATCCGTGCAGGGCAGACTTTATTTTCGGGTACCCGACTGGTGCGGCGGCACGTTCAGCCTGAACGGAAAGTCTGTTAACCCCGAAGCCGGCTATACGTACCTGGAGGGCAACTGGAAAAACGGCGACCAGCTTACGGTGCAGATGGCGATGCCCGTGGTGGTGCTGGAAGGTGGCAGCAGTTACCCCGGTCGGGTTGGCTTTCAGCGTGGGCCACAGGTACTTAGCCTCGATGCCGCCGTGAATACGTTACCCGTCGAGCCAACGGTTGTGCAGGTTCCGCGCCAAACCCCGAATTCCGGACCAAAACCGTTGCCCAAAGGCTGGGTCGGAAACCAGACCTACGGCGTGAAAGCCATCGTTGAGAACCGTTCGCGGGAGCTGATCCTGGTACCCTACGCCGACGCTGGCCAAACAGGCGGGGCCACGGCGGTATGGCTGCGGCAGTAGTGTAGCATCAATCATTCTGGCTGTACGCAGAAACTAGATTTGGTATGCTCTCAGGAGAGAACACAGGATGGGTCTTAACTTTTTTTGGGCGTATACCTTTCTCAGTACCGCAAATCTTACTACTTTTGCCCCTCAAATTGCAACTTGTATGAGTAAGAAAAACGCGGGTCTGGAATTTATCGAAGACCCCGATGCCCTGGCCAACCGAATAGTGGAAGCCGAAGATTTTTTTAGTACCAACCGAAACCTCATCGTTGGGGTAGTTGGTGCGCTTGTACTGGCCGTGGTTGGCTACTTTGGCTACCGCTACATGCAAGGTAACAACAACACCGAAGGGCAGGATAAGCTGTTCAGTGCGGTCTATAAGTTCGAGCAGGATTCGCTGAAAGCGGCTCTGAACGGTAAAGGCAGCACCCCCGGTTTGCTGGCCATTGCCGACAATTACAGCGGCACCGACGCGGGCAACCTGGCTCATTTCTACGCCGGTACGGCCCTGCTCAAAGACGGAAAATACGACCAGGCCATCGAGCAACTGAAAGCCTTTAGCTCGTCTGATTTGCTGGTGCAAGCCCGCGCGTATGCCCTGACCGGCGATGCCTATTCGGAGAAAAAAAGCTACGCCGAAGCCGCCGAGTTCTACCAGAAAGCCGCCGAATACAAGCCTAACAAGTTTTTCTCGCCGGGCTACCTCATGAAGCTGGCCGTAGCGCAGGAAAACGCCAAAGCCCCCGAAAAAGCCATCGAAGCCTATGCCAGTATTCTGGACAAATACGCCGAATCGGCGGAGGCACCCAACGCCCGGAAGTACAAATCTATGCTTGAAGCACAACGCGGCGAGTAGGCTTCCAGGTACGTATCACCCAGTACACGAAGGGACGAAGCCGCAACAGGGTTCGTCCCTTTTTTAGTTAATCCGTTTTCCGTTCACCAAACAGAAAACAGAAAACATTTTCCCATGTCCTCTGCCGATAAAAACCTGAGCGTTTTCGCCGCCGATAGTCTGCCCGACAGCCGCACCAAACGCTTTGCCATCACTGTGGCCGAGTGGAACACCGAGGTGACGGAGGCCCTCTACCGGGGAGCCTACGACACGCTCATTCGCTATGGCGCACAGCCCGAAAACATTATTCGCGGCAACGTACCGGGCAGTTTTGAACTAACGCTAGCTGCGCAATGGTTTGCCCAACGGACTGATATTGATGCCGTTATCTGCATCGGCTGCGTGATTCAGGGCGAAACCAAGCATAACGACTACATTAACCACGCCGTGGCGCAGGGCCTGACCAACGTGGGCCTGGCCACGGGGAAACCCGTTATTTTCGGGGTGCTAACCCCCAACACCCAACAACAGGCCCTCGACCGGGCGGGCGGCATCCACGGCAACAAGGGCGACGAAGCCGCCATCACAGCCATCAAGATGCTCGGACTAATGAGCGAATTAGTGAATGAGCGACGGTCCGACGGTTCGGTGAGTGAATAACTGCTCGCAAACCAGCCAACTACACACTTTATCGTTCCAAACATTCGCTCATTCACTCATTCACCAACTCACTCATTAACAAATGCACGTCTGGAAATTTGGCGGAACCTCGGTCGGAAAACCGGAACGGATGCAGTCGATTCGGCACCTGATTACTGCCGACGCTACCCGCAAAATCGTGGTTCTCTCGGCCTTATCGGGCACCACCAACGCCCTGCTGTCCATTGGCGAATCGTTGAAAAACAACGCCGGTTCAGAAGCTACCGCGAAGATTGAGGCCCTGAATGTCCACTACGATTCGTTTGTGGCGGCACTTTTCGGCACCGCGCAGGGCCGGGAAGCCGGGCAGCAAATTGTAGCGAATGAGTTCTCGTTTTTGCGGTCGCTGACCAAAATAAGACCTTTCACCCTGAAGCAGGAGAAAGAACTGGTGGCCGAAGGCGAACTGCTCAGCACTCAGCTTTTTGCCACGTACCTGGAAGAAGAAGGGGTCTCGTCGGTGCTGTTGCCTGCCCTGGAATTTATGCGGATCGATGCTGATAATGAACCCGAACTACCGCTCATCGAAGAACGCCTTCGTGACCTGCTGCCGCCCCACGCCGACAAGCAAATCGTTGTTACTCAAGGGTTTATCTGCCGAAATCCACGTGGGGAGATCGATAACCTCAAGCGCGGCGGCTCCGATTACACCGCCTCGCTGATTGGCGGGGCCATCCGGGCCGACGAGATTCAGATCTGGACTGACATTGACGGGATGCACAACAACGACCCGCGCATTGTGAAAAACACCTTCCCGATTCGGGAGTTGATGTTTGAAGAAGCGGCTGAACTGGCCTATTTTGGGGCTAAAATTCTGCACCCGTCTACCATCACCCCCGCCAAACTGCGGGGGGTGCCGGTACGGCTCAAAAACACCATGGACCCCCACGCGCCAGGTACGTTGATTACCGACCAACTCACGCCCGCCGCCCAAAACGGGCCGGTGTTCAAGGCCATTGCCGCCAAAGACGGCATCACGGCCCTCTACATCCACTCGACCCGGATGCTGAACGCCTACGGGTTTTTGCGCCGCATTTTCGAGATTTTCGAGCGGTTCAAAACCCCCATCGACCTCATTGCCACCTCGGAAGTGTCGCTCTCGGTCACGATTGACAACACCGACCAGTTGGCCGCCATTCAGGCCGAACTGAGCCAGTTTTGCGAACTGGAAGAACCCGACTATGACCAGACCATTGTTTGCATTGTGGGTAATTTCAGTTCAGATCATCCGGGCATTGCCCTGCAAGTGCTGGGCGCGTTGAAAGACATTCCGATCCGCATGATCTCCTACGGCGGCACCGAGCACAACATCTCGTTGCTCATGCACGGACGTTACAAAAACGAAGCCCTGAACGCATTGAACCAGGGATTGTTTACCGTATAATAACCTGATTACCAGCCATGACCGACGCTGAATTTCTGCAAGCCGTGAAACGCGCCGTGCTGGCCGTTGACCCGCAAGCCGAGGTGTGGCTTTTCGGTTCCCGCGCCCGTGGCGATGCCCGCCCCGACTCAGATTGGGACTTCCTGGTGCTGACAGCCCTTGATCTGAGTCATGGAAAACGGTGGGTTTTCAGCGATCAGTTAACCGAATTGGCCGTTGAATCGGGGCAAGTGATTAGCTCGGTCGTTTATCCGCAAAGTGAGCGGCCTAGGTTAGGCGTTACAGATTTGTACCGAAACGCCGTGCTGGACGGACAACGGCTATGACCGATTACAGACAAGAACTGATTGCCTACCGCCTTGAACGCGCCATAGCCCTGTTGCAAACATCGCGCAATCTGGCCGGTGATAAAGATTGGTTCAGCACCGTAAACCGATTGTACTACGCTGTTTATCAAGCCATTTCGGCCTTACTGGTTCAGGCCGGAATACCGGTTAACTCTCATGCCGGGGCCAAGGCCATGTTTGACCTGCACTTTGTTAAACCGGGTAACGTAGACGTGAAGTGGAGTAAATTGTACAGTCGGCTGGCCGATGCCCGGCACAGTAGCGATTATGGCGCATTCATAGAGTTTAGTGAAGAAGACGTGCTTCCGTTGCTTTCCGAAACAGAAGTTTTTGTTACGTTAGTGACCCAACTGATTTACCCCCAACAGCCATGACCGATCCCGAATTTCTGCAAGCCGTGAAACGGGCCGTACTGGCCGTTGACCCGCAAGCCGAGGTGTGGCTCTTCGGCTCCCGCGCCCGTGGCGATGCCCGCCCCGATTCAGATTGGGACTTTCTGGTGCTGACCCCTAAACCCGTTGACCGGGCCTACAAATACGTCTTTTGGGATCATCTGAATGATCTTGAACTAGCCACGGAAAGGGCCATCAGTACCCGCGTTTGGAACAGAGAGAATTGGCATGATATGGCTGTTACAGATTTGTACCAAAATATTCAAGAAGACGGGAAACGGGTATGAGCAAGAGCAAAGCCGAAACAATAGCCTTCCGACGGGATAAGTTGGAAGAATGTTTGCAAGCTGCCCTGACATTGATAGATGCAGAAAACTGGCCTAGTGCTGTTAACCGGCTCTATTACAGTGTATTCCACGTCGTTTCTGCTTTAATGCTACAACGCGATATTCGGGTTAAAACCCACACCGGAGCAAAAGCTATGTTTGAATGACACGTGATAAAATCAGGTGAAGCAGACAGAAAATGGTCCAAATTCTACACGAGGTTATTTGAAAACCGCAACGACAGCGACTACGAAGATTTTGCCGTCTTTACCGCCGATGACGTGCTGCCGCTAGTGCCCCAAACCCAGGAATTCATTGCCGTTATCAGGCGGCTTATTACCCCAAACTAATGCTACAAATCCCGTTTATTCGCGACAACAAAGCCCTGGTACTAACCGGGTTGCGCAAACGCCACTTCGCCGATGCTGAGGCCGTTCTTGACCAACTCATTGACCTTGATCAGCAACGGCGCGACACTCAGAAGCAACAGGACGATGCCCTGGCCCAACAAAATTTGCTGGCAAAAGAAGTGGGGCAGTTGATGAAGTCAGGCCAAAAAGAAGCCGCCGAAGCCATAAAAGCCGAAACGGCCATCCTGAAAGAGCAATCGAAACGGCTGGGCGACCAACTGGACGAGGTGGAACAACAACTTCACAACCTGCTGGTCACGGTGCCCAACATCCCCCACGCCAACGTACCTGAGGGCCGCACCCCCGACGACAACGAAGTGGTGCTGGAATGGGGGCAAAAACCAACCCTGCCCGCCGGTGCCCTGCCCCACTGGGAGCTTATCCGGCGGTTTGGCCCCGGTGGCTCGCCCATGATTGACTTTGAACTGGGCGTGAAAATTGCCGGGGCGGGGTTTCCGGTATACAAAGGCAAGGCGGCGCGGTTGCAACGGGCCATGATCAACTTTTTTCTCGACGAAGCCCTGGCCGCCGGGTATAGCGAGGTGCAGCCGCCCATTGTCATCAACGAAGCATCGGGTTTCGGCACTGGCCAACTGCCCGATAAAGAGGGCCAAATGTACTATGCCCCCGCCGACGAACTGTACCTGATTCCTACCGCCGAGGTGCCCATCACCAACCTCTACCGCGACGTGCTGGTCAACGAAACCGACCTGCCCATTGCCCACGCGGGCTATACGCCCTGTTTCCGGCGCGAGGCCGGGGCCTGGGGGGCGCAGGTACGTGGCCTCAACCGCCTCCACCAGTTCGACAAGGTGGAACTGGTGCGCATTGAACGACCCGAAAATTCCTACGTCGCGCTGGAAGCCATGAGCCTCCACGTGCAGGGGCTGTTGCAAAAACTGGAATTACCCTACCGCGTACTCCGCCTTTGCGGCGGCGATATGGGCTTCACCTCGGCCCTGACCTACGACATGGAAGTGTGGTCGGCGGGGCAGGGGCGGTGGCTGGAAGTGAGTTCGGTCAGTAATTTTGAGACGTACCAGGCCAACCGCCTCAAGCTCCGGGCCAAACTCGACGGCAACAAACCCACCCTCCTGCACACCCTCAACGGCTCGGCCCTGGCGTTGCCCCGCATCCTGGCGGCGCTGCTGGAAAACAACCAAACAACAGAAGGCACCATCCGCATTCCCGCTGTGCTAATACCCTACTGCGGTTTCGCCGACATCGGGCCAGCCTAACAATCGCAGGAATAATTGGCGTAGCCGGGGAACAGGGGCGACAGCCGCCCGGCAATGCTTATGACTCGGTTCAGGGGCAGGTGCTGGCCATCGGCCAAATCGAGCGTGTCATACCCATTTTGGTGGCCCACGCCCAGCACCAGCGCATCAGTTTTGATGAACTCGTTAAGGTCAGTCAGGTATTCAAGCCGCACAAATTTGCGCGGCTCAATGGCGGCTTTGAAATCAGAAAGAGCTGTATTATTCATGACGGGGGCATTCAGTTACCATATAAACAAACAGGGCCGGTCGGGTAGTTTCCAAACTACCTGACCGGCCCTGTTAGCTAACGTACCTGCGGCTATTCGGCGGTGGCCAATTCGCGGTGAAAATCGCGGAGGATGACCTCTTTCATGGCTATTTTCCGCTTTTGCGTGTTGATTTTATTCAGAATCTGCTTGTCTTCGGGGTTTTCCGGGTCCAGGTTGTCAATGTCCTGCATCGAAAACTGAAGGTCGGTTTTTTCGCGCTTCACCAGGTACTCCATCTCCCTGATTTTGGTGCGGTACTGTTCGGCCAGGCTCTTCATGCCGAACGCGGGATACTTGCGGTCGAGCACCCTGCCGAGGTAGCTAAGCTCAAAAATCTTGTCGCAGGCAGCCCGGAAGCGTTCGTTCACCGCTTTATCCTGCATCTTAAACGGCACCTTAATTTCCTTCCAGGCGTTGAGCAGTTCTTTAGCGCGGTTTGCCGAGTTAAAAATCTCGGTATCAGGCACTTTAGCCAGCTCCTCCACCTCGTCAGCCATCTTCATTTGCTGCTCAATGCGGGGGTCAATGCGCTTTACCACCACAATGCCTTTGGCGTTGTTGTACTTCTCGAACACGTATTGCACCGTGCGTTTGAAGCGTTTATGCAGCTTGCCGCCCTTCTTGATAGGCACCTCGCCAATGTTTTTCCAGGCGTTGTTCAGCTTGCGAACCTCCTGATAAACGATGTCCAAATCGGGGTTGCGCACGGCCCGTTCCACCAACCGGATCATCTCCTCATACTGGTCGAGTCGTTCCTGAATAACCTTGTTTTGTTCGTTGAAATAATCGCGCCGCCGCTGGAAAAAACCGTCCATCAACTCCTGGAATTCGGCCTCCACTTCGGCTTCGATGGTCTTATCGACGGGGCCGGTTTTTATCCATTTATTTTTAATTTCCTGGAGGGCTTCAGCGGTAAGTTTCCAGTCTTCGCTGGTGGCAATGGCAGCGGCTTCGCCGATGAGTGCCCGTTTTATTTCCAGATTCTTAAGCTGATTGGTGTGAATCAACCCCGCTAATACGTCTTCCAGGTGGTCGAGCCGTTCGAGCAGAGGCGGAAAATCGCCGATGGCATCGAAGCTGAGCAACTTGCGCCGCAGTTGCAGGAGCTTAGTCAGGTACGACCCCTTGTTTTGGGCCTCTGTTACCTCTTCTTCTACCTGCGCCACCTTGCTTTGGGCAATAATGAAGCGGTTTTTGAAGTAGTCGAGGGCTTCCTGTTCGGTACGTTTCACTTCGCCGATCTGGCGGTCTGGATAGTCGAGGTAGCCTGTCAAAAATACCTTTCCGTCTTGGACGTAACCGTATTCATCTACCAATGAAGCATTTTCCATTTTTCCTTACTAACGGGTTCTTGCGAGGGTTATTTAACGATATTTGCCCTACCACAAACATAGGCAAAAAATGAGCCAGGAAACCATTATTTTTTCTATGGCGGGAGTGAGTAAAATTATTCCGCCCAACCGACAAATCCTAAAGAACATCTACCTTTCCTTCTTCTACGGGGCTAAAATCGGTGTTTTAGGCCTCAACGGGTCGGGTAAATCCACGCTGTTGCGCATCATTGCCGGGCTTGATAAGGGCTTCAACGGCGAGGTGGTTTTTTCACCCGGTTACTCGGTCGGAATGCTGGAGCAAGAGCCGCAGCTAGACCCCGCCAAGACCGTGCGCGAGGTGGTGGAAGAGGGCGTTCAGGAGATTGTGGACCTGCTGAAGGAATTTGACCAGATAAACGAAGCCTTCGGCGAACCCGATGCCGACTACGAAAAACTGGGTGCCCGCCAAGCCGACGTGCAGGAAAAACTCGACCACCACAACGCCTGGGAACTCGACACGCGCCTGGAACGGGCCATGGATGCCCTGCGCACCCCCCCGTCCGACGCGCTCGTGGGTACGTTGTCGGGCGGCGAAAAGCGGCGCGTGGCCTTGTGCCGCCTCCTGCTGAAAGAACCCGACGTGCTGCTCCTGGACGAACCCACCAACCACCTCGATGCCGAATCGGTGTTGTGGCTTGAAGAACACCTGCGGCAGTACAAAGGCACGGTCATTGCCGTGACCCACGACCGCTATTTTCTGGACAACGTGGCGGGCTGGATTCTGGAACTCGACCGGGGCGAGGGCATCCCCTGGAAGGGCAATTACAGTTCGTGGCTCGACCAAAAACAGCAACGGCTGGCCAAAGAAGAAAAAACCGAATCGAAACGGCAAAAAACCCTTCAACGCGAACTGGAATGGGTACGGATGGCCCCCAAAGCCCGGCAAGCCAAGTCGAAAGCGCGGCTGGGTGCCTACGAAAAAATGCTGGATGAAGACGGGCGGCAACGCGACGAGAAACTGGAAATTTTTATTCCCGCCGGGCCGCGCCTGGGCAGCAAAGTCATTGAGGCCGAAGGGGTTGCCAAAGCCTTTGGGGATAGGTTACTGTTCGAGCAACTGGGTTTCAAGCTGCCACAGGCGGGCATTGTGGGCATTATCGGCCCCAACGGTGCGGGCAAAACCACGCTCTTCAAGCTCATTACCAATGCCTACAAACCCGATGCCGGTACGTTCGAGGTGGGCGAAACGGTGAAAGTAGCCTACGTTGATCAGGAACACGACGGCCTGAACCCCGACAAAACCGTGTACCAGACCATTGCCGACGGCAACGATTGGATTATGCTGGGCGGCAAACAGGCCAACGCCCGCGCCTATTGCAGCCGGTTCAATTTTGCCGGGGCCGATCAGGAAAAGAAGGTAGGTACGTTGTCGGGTGGCGAGCGGAACCGGGTGCATCTGGCCATGACATTGAAAGAAGGAGCCAACCTGCTGCTGATGGACGAACCCACCAACGACCTGGACGTGAACACGTTACGCGCTCTGGAAGAGGGGCTGGAGAACTTTGCCGGGTGTGCGGTCATCATCAGCCACGACCGCTGGTTTCTGGACCGGGTAGCCACGCACATCCTCGCTTTCGAGGGCGACAGTCAGGTATATTGGTTCGAGGGCAATTTTTCGGAATACGAAGAAAACCGCCGCAAACGCCTCGGCAACGATGCCACACCCAAACGCATCCGGTATAAAAAACTGGCGTAGGTACGTTGACGATGCATATTATATCAGTAAGCACCTTGAAGGCGTTCTGGGGGAGATACCCAGATGCCGAAGGGCCTCTTAGGGCGTGGCATAGTGAATTCAAGAAGGCGCAGTATCAGATGCCCAACGAAGTAATTGCAGATTACCCAATGGCTGATACAGTCAAAAATAATCGGATTGTGTTTAACATCTGTCACAACAAGTACCGGCTCGTTGTTCTGTTTCGGTACAAGTACAAACGGGCATATATTCGGTTCATAGGTACGCATAAGGAGTACGATGCGATTAACGATATAGCAAACATCTGAAAGCATGACCATCAAACCGATTAAAACAGAAGCTGATTATCGAGCGGCATTAAAGCGAATTGACCAATTGGTAGATTGCCTGGATGACACCGAACAGGCTGATGAACTTGACGTACTTTCTATCTTGGTAGAGAACCATGAGAGCGAACATTATCCCATTGCGCCGCCCGATCCAATCGACGCTATTCGGTTCAGAATGGACCAAACGGGGATGTCAGAGCAAGAGATTGCTATTTATTTGGGTGGCGAAAAAAATGCAGATGATATCTTGAATCGTAGACAGCCGTTGACACTCGATATGATCAAGCGGCTTTACCAGCACCTACATATTCCAGCAGAAAGCTTGCTTGCTTATTGATGTCCGCCGCTGCCCGCTAAAAAACGTAGAGAAGCCGAAAAATTTGTTCGAGCTTATTATAGAGAAATGGCAAGCATTCTTCATTCTAAAACAGAGCTATCAGCCGAGCGAATCACCCGAAAATTGTGACGTACATCCGGGTAGAAAAAGCGGTGTATGAAGGTGATTACAAAGTAAAAATCACCTTTTCAGATGCCACCGAACAGGTTGTCGACTTTGAATCGTTTCTGATTCAGAAGCCTCACCCTCAGTATAATAAGTATCTTGACAAGGATCTTTTCAGCCAATTTACGATAGACATGGATAATGTGGTTTGGGGCACAAATTGGGATCTAATTTTTCCCGTCGATCAGTTGTATCATGGTGCAATCAGTGGCTAGATTTTGCCACAAACGCCTCAGCAGCAAGTTATGGTTAACTGGTTTGTAGAGGAAAAAAGATTCTGCTATTATCGACGTTCTGTGCTAGCCACAACCGTCACAAAATCACCCCTTTACTCCGCAACAACGTACCTGGCTCGAAACTACAGCCGGGCAGAATCTCGACGGTATCTTTTCGTCTGGTGCCCGGTTTTCAGAACCCGTTATTTGCCGCTTACGCCGCCGGAGACGATGAGTTTCATGGCCTCGGCACTGGATAGGCTCAGGAGTTTTACGTTCTCGGCGGGCACAATGTAGAGTTCGCCCGAAAAGGCGTAGGAGTGCGGGCAGTAGACCATCACGGCATCGCTTTGGTGCAGGTACGTTAGGTCGGTTTGGGTGATGAACCCTAGCTTGCGGATGCCCGATTCGCGGTTGAGGATGACCATCACCGGCTGGTTGAATTTTTTCTTATCGCCCACAAAAGCGGCAATCAGGTCTTTGATAGAGAAATAGATCAGGCTCACCAGCGGCAGGTGCCGAACCGACCCCTCGAACAGGGCCGCAAACGACTGCGGAATAACCGTAGAAATCAGCACGCCGGAAGCCAGAATGATGCCCGCCATCACCAGAAAACCAATGCCCGGAATGGCAATCGGCACCAGCCCGTCTACCCACACAAAAACGCTGTAAAGCATGTAGATGGTGAGGCCAATGGGCGCAATGGCCAGCAAACCCCGCCCGAAATAGGCCAGCAGTCTACTGGTAATTTTGTTCGTCATGGGTCAAAAATAAGGGGCCGTTCTGAGAGTGCCTGCATCGGGCGTTTGGCTATACTCCCTTATTTTTACTGCATGATTCATGCCAGTCACCTGCGCTCGTTTACCGAGCAGATTTTCCGGGCCATTGGGTGCCCCGAAGCCGATGCCCAACTCGCCGCCGATGTGCTTATCAGTGCCGATCTGCGCGGCGTTGACTCGCACGGGGTGGCCCGGCTGGCGGGCTATGTGCGGCTGTTCGATGCGGGGCGGCTCAACCCCGCGCCCAACATCCGGGTGGTACACGAAAGCCCCTCTACCGCCGTAGTTGACGGCGACCGGGGGCTGGGGCTGGTGGTGGGGCCGTGGGCCATGCGGGTGGCCATTGAAAAGGCCCGCGTGGCGGGAACGGGCTGGGTGGCGGTGCGCAACTCGAACCACTTCGGCATTGCCGGCTACCACGCCCTGCTGCCCACCGCCCACAACATGATTGGGCAGGCCATGACCCACGCCGCGCCGCTGGTAGCCCCCACCTTTTCGCTGGATAAACTACTGGGTACAAACCCCATAGCCGTGGCCATCCCCGCCGCCACCGAACCCACTTTTCTGGCCGATTTTGCCTCTACCGCCGTAGCCTACGGCAAGCTGGAAATTCTGCAACGGCAGGGCCACGACGTACCGGTGGGCTGGGCGCAGGATGCCAGCGGCCAGCCCACCACCGATGCCAACGCCATAAAAAACGGCGGTGCCCTGCTGCCCCTCGGCTCCGACCGCGAACACGGCAGCCACAAAGGCTACGGCCTGGGGGCCATTGTCGATATTTTTTCGGGTATTCTTTCCGGGGCCAACTACGGGCCGTGGGTGCCGCCTTTTGCCACCGCCGGGTTCATGGCCGCGCCCGAAGGGGTGGGCGCGGGGACGGGCCATTTTTTCGGGGCTATGCGGCTGGATGCCTTCCGCCCCGCCGACGAATTTAAACAACACATGGACACCTGGATTCGGCGGTTTCGGTCGGCAAAAGCCATTGACGGCCAGCAGGTTCTGATTCCCGGCGACCCCGAACGGCAGATGGAAGCCCACCGCCTGCGCGAGGGAGTTCCCGTGCATGAGACCGTGCTGAAAAGTTTGGATGAACTGGGGCAACGGTTCGGCGTTCGGCTTGGGTGAACGGAGCATATAAACGGTTTCCAGTGCGGTTTCCCGTTCGATCCTGTTTTTTGCATAACTAAGAACAAAATTTAATCTGGCAAGTTATTTACCACGAAGTGCCCGTAAAACTGCGGGACGTACACCAAACTACAAGTATAAAAGTTATGAAAATCACCATTCTTGCTACCGGTATTGCTTTGTTTTTGGCAGCGCACAGCGCATCGGCCCAGGCCGTTCTGGAAGCCAAAGCGGAGAAAAAGGAAATGAAGGCTGAAAAGAAACTCGCCAAAGCAAAAGAACTTCGGAGCGATGCCAAAACGGGCAAAGGTCTGGAAATTGCCGGTGTGTCTGACCCAAAAACCCGCGTGGCTAAAGCCGAGCGGAAGGAGAAAAAGGCGTATAAGAAAGCCATGAAAAGTGATGCCAAAGAAATGAAAGCAGAAGCAAAAGAAGTGCAAAAAAAGGGGGCCAGTGTAAACTAGTTCCTCTTCACTTTTTTCGTCAAAACCAATTAGGTGTCTACTGCTACAGTAGACACCTTTTTTTATCCAATACATTGAGTCATACTGATTCAGCCTGCGGCCCCTGCCCGCTCATAACCACCGGAAACAACCAACGGGATGTCACCGTATCTTTGGTCAGAAAACAGTAATCGGCGTAACTTTCCTGCGCTATTTAACAAGCCCGGCCACCCGTTGCGCACCGTCTATGAAACAACTTTTGTGTGTGTTCTGCTTCCTGGGGATATCCCTTACGACTTCCGCACAAACCCGGTTCGGGAACGAGTGGCTGCGGCCCGAACAGACGTACCTGAAGATTAGTATCGAAAAAACGGGCATCTACCGGCTTGAGTATGAGTCGGTTAAAGCACACATTCCCACCCTGCTGGGAGCCAACCCCGCCATGTGGCAACTCTTTTATCGGGGCACCGAACAAGCCATCCGGGTAGTAGGTGGTCAGGATGGGCGGTTCGATGCGGGCGATTTTCTGGAGTTTTACGGCGAAGCCAACGACGGAGCCACCGACTCGCTGCTCTACCGCCCCCAACAACGGCTCCACCCTTACCAGTCGCTTTTTTCCGACCGGGCCGCGTATTTTCTCTCCGCCCGGCCCGGAGCCGTGGGCAAGCGCATGGCCACCCCCACCCTGCCTACGACGGGCCTCGTGCCCGAACTGTTTCACCTGGAAGAAGCCGTTCAGGCGTTCACGACCGAGTACAGTTTCAACAACCTGAAAGGCATTGAACCGTTTTTGCAACAGAGTTTCTACGAACCCGGCGAAGGATGGACAGGCAAACTTTTCCCCGTCGATACCGTGCGGACGGTCGCGTTCAACCTAACCGGGTTGGTTCCTGCCGGTGGCCCGGTGCTGCTGTCGGGGCTGCTGAACGGGCGCGACAACAACGGCCACCGGGTGCAGGTGCTGCCCGACGGTGCCCCGCCCCTGCCCACACTGGCATTTTCAGGTTTTGCCAGCCAACCCTTCCAGGCTACGTTGGCCGCAGGTACGTTGCCGGGCCAATTCCGGGTGCGGTTTATTCCCGAAAGAACAGGTTTCAGCAACAACGTGTCGGTCACGTTCGTGAAACTGACTTTCCCGCAACAAACGGATATGGCCAGTTTGGCGTTCAAAGTTTTCCGGGTGCCGCCCGGCCCACGCCAAACCGCGCTGCTGAATCTGACCAACGTGCCGCCCAACACGCTGGCCTACGACCTGACCGACAAAGCCAATATCCGGTTTCTTTCGTTAAGAATAACTGACAGTCAAGGAGTTGTGTCCGTAGACAGGGCCGAAAACGGGCGGACATTGCTGCTGACGAATCAGTTTAGCCAGCCTGCCGCGCTCCGGGCGGTACGGTTTTCGGCCATGCCCCCGGCTTCGGCCAACTACCTTATTGTGACTCATTCGTCGTTGCGAACATCGGCCACGGCCTACGCCAACTACCGGGCTTCGGCGGCGGGCGGGGGCTACAAACCGTTCATTATCGAAGCCGATTCGCTATACGACATCTTTAGTTTTGGCGAAAAAACTCCGCTGGCCCTGCGCCGTTTTGCCGACTACACCCTGACCAACACGGCGGCAACGTACCTGCTCCTGATGGGGCAAGCCAACAGCTACCCCTACACCACCAAAACCGCCGCCAACGATCTGGTACCCACCGTGGGCTACCCCGGCTCGGACATTCTCATCACGGCGGGGCTTGCCAACACCGGCCCCAACACCCCCGCCCTAGCCACGGGGCGACTCAACGTGACCACCAACGAGCAGGTGCTGACGTACCTGGAAAAAGTACGCCAACAGGAGGGCACCACCCCCAACGGCCTTTGGCGCAAACGGGTATTGCACATCAGCGGCGGCAAAACGGCCCCCGAAGCGGCCAACCTGCGCGGGGCACTAGGCAACCTGGGCACCATTTTGAAAACTGGTACGCTGGGCGGCGAGGTAGCTATCTTCAGCAAAAACAGCACCGAAGAGGTCGAAAAAATTAATATTGCCCCGCAAGTGAATGACGGCGTGGGCCTGATTACCTTTTTCGGCCACGCCGGCCCCTCCATCACCGACATGAATTTTGGCTTCGCCTCGCTGCCTGAAAACGGTTTTCAGAATCAGCAGTACCCGTTTATGATTTTCAACGGCTGCGGCGTGGGCGAAATTTTTTCCCGCTTCAACACCCTCTCTACCGACTGGCTGCTGGCCCCGCGCAAAGGGGCCGCCCTGGTACTAGCCCACAGCTACCTCAGCTACGAACAGCCCACCACCACGTACCTGAACCAACTCTATACCGACCTGTTCGCCACCCCCACCACCCTCGGAATGCCCTTTGGCAGAGTGCAACAACGCCTCAACAAAACCCTGGATCGCGACGGGATTTCGCCCTACGACGTGTCGGTTATGAATGAAATGGTGCTTCAGGGCGACCCGGCCCTGGTGCTCTACCCCCTGCCCGCCCCCGATTATGCCGTGGAAAAACCGGGCATTTACCTTCAGGCCAAAATAAAGGGCAGTTCGCTGGCCAGTACGGACTCGGTGCGGGTGGTGGTGCCGCTGGTGAACTTGGGCAAATTCACGGCGGCAGAGCGGGTGCCCGTGGTGTTGAAACAAACCATTGGCACCACCGTCACCATTACCCCGCTGACTATCAACCCATTTCGCCTGCGCGACACGCTGACGTACCTGATGGCCCGGAACGAAAAACTAACCCAACTGGAGGTGGTTATTGATCCCAACACCGTGCTGACTGAACTGAGCCGAACCAACAACACCGCCACCTTGCCCCTCAACTGGAGCCTGGCCCAGGGCAGCAGTTTCCCGCCCAACCTCCTGCCCGACCGCGCCAGCCCGTCGGTGTCGGTACTGCTGGACGGGGTGCTGCGCGAAAACGGGGCAATGGTGGGCCTTCGCCCCCAACTGACGGTGTTTATTCTGGACGAAAATCCCCTTTCGCCCACCGACACCACCGCCGCCGACGTGTTTCTGGCCGAGTGTGCTACCTGCGCCGGGCAACGTCTGCGGCCTGGTATGTTCACCCTCTCGGCGGGGGGGGCCAACCAACTCCGGTTCACCACCGCTCTCACATTGAAACCGGCTACCACCTACCAGTTGCTGGTTTTCGGGCGCGACGCGGCGGGCAATCGTACCCCGTCGCCCTATGCGCTTACGCTCCAAACGGCTCTGGGTACCGAGGCCGTGGGTGTGCGGGTATACCCTAATCCGGCTACCAGTTTTGCCAAACTTGAGTTGTTATTGCCCAAACAAGTGCTGCCCAGCCAAAACCGGCTCACGATTTATGCACCCACCGGGCACGTGGTGTCCGACGAGGCGATGGAGGTACGGGTGGGGGTGAATGAGGTGATTTGGCAGGGCACAGTGCCGGGCGTGTACCCTTACGTGTGGCAACTGACCTACCCCGATGGCCACCAGGATACCTACCGGGGCAAGGTGGTCTGGCAACCCTAAGGCCAGCGGTTACTGCTCAGCAACGCCCAGGTTTGGCGGGTACCCGATGTGATTTCGGTTTTGCCAATGCACGCGGGCGACGACTGGCAGTAGGCCAAATCGGCCTCTTCGCGGAAGACCAGCCCCACGCCGGGGGCATAGACCCACCGCCGTTTGTACAGCCCAATCAGGGTCGAATCATTAGCCCCCACCACAGCTACCGTACCCGCCACCAGCCGGTTATTTACCGAAACAGTCCGGCCAATATCGCGGTAGCGCAGGAGCGAATCGGGGCGGTTATTGTAGGCGTTTACATTCCAGAAGGTGCCGGTGGCCACCGGAAACCGTAGCGGCACTGTGGGTACGTTGCCCTCCTGCACAACCACCTCGGCGGCGGTAGCCGTAACGGTTCGGATACCCGCCATTTGCCAGTCGGCCTGGGCCGAGGGCCGCACCGAGCGGTCTAGCTGGTAGACCGTCTGCCCATTCCGGACAAACGAACTGACTAATTTATCCTGCACCTGAAATTGGCGCAACATGGGCGCAGCCGTCAGCGAATAGGTCTGTTGCGTGACCTGATAGACCCAGAAATCGCCAATTTCGAGTGGAAAAAGAGCCGGGCCAACGGGCACAAAAGAACCCTCCTGCCGACAGGTTATCAGCAGGAGGGCGAGCACCAACGCAGGTACGTATCGCAACGTTTCGTGTTAGGCGAAACCGCCCTGCATGTCCGTATTGGAACCGAGTTTCAGGGTCAGTTTCTTCACGCTACCCAACGATTTTAGCCGGGGGGCTTTGTAGGCTTTTTTTGGGGTATTTACTACCGAAAACTGAGGAGTACGTGTGTTTTTCACAGGAAAAAGAAGTTGAATGGACGGATAGACTGTGCTTTGCCAGGTAACAAATGTACTACCGGTAACGTAAAGCAAATATAGTTTTATGTTAAGAAATAATTACAATTGAACGACAAACTTTGTCACTAACCGGTTCGCTCCTTGCCTACCACTCAGTAAATACAGGCCGGGAAATAAGCTATTTTTGAGTACTAATACGGATTTACCTGCCGATTGCCGGTTGAGCGTGAACGGAATTTGCCGCCCGGTAACGGTATAAAGTTCCAGGCTCTCCGGGTCTATCTGTTGGCTAAAAACCGAAATTTGCTCGCCGCCAGTGGGGTTTCCCAGTACCATCAGGGCAGGATTTTCGGCTTCCAGCGTGAGGGCCACCATCCGGGAGTAGGTGCTGGTTTGGGCGGCATCAGCATCGGTTTGCTTGAGCCGGTAATAGCTTTGGCCCGGCAGCGGCGTTTCGTCCAATAGCCCGTATGTGCGCCGCCCGTTGGCCTCCCCGGCAGCAGCCACCCGCCCCACAGTGGTGAACTCGCGGGCATCGGCACTGCGCTGTACCTCGAAGTGACTGCTGTTTTGTTCCCAGGCCGTTTCCCAGCTCACCGCCACCTGCCCGGCCAACGGCTTCACCTGGAAGGACACTAACCCCACCGGCAGCACCCCCGACCAGAACAGGTCACCGATAGTGATTGATTGCGACGGACCAGGGTCAGCCTGTGTTTGGGCGGTGTTATTGCAGTAGGCAATAGTGATCTCTGTAACCGCGCCCGCGAACGTAACCACATTACCCGGATCAGAACTAGGTGTATCACCTGTGCCCGTAACTACGTTGCCTGAGATGCTTGAATACGTACCTGATGTGCCCGATGCACTAATTGTTGGTGTAACGGTAACTCCGTTGTATTGACCGCTTACCGTCACCTGATCGACAAAGCCAAAAGTCGGACCAGTTCCGACAGCTCGGTCTACGTTGTACAATTTAAATGTAAGCCCTTGAATAGCCGGAGAAAATTTAAGGGTTGCCGTGACGCAATCGGTATTGTTGGCATAATTGACCATGAACTGTAAGCCGCGCGAAAATGGCTCCGGCGTGTTGCTGACAAAAGCCGACGTGGCCCCGCCCACCGAAACAGACACACTGGCCGCTGGCGACCCGGTGGCCGTGTATATTTTGGATAAACTTCCCGCAGTCCAGCCGCCTTGCGTGGTTTGAAAATCCAGGTCAGGCTGTGCCATAGCGAGTACAGACAGCAGGGTAAAGGCGAGCGTAAGCAGCAGCTTCATAGGCGGTGGAATCAACAGGGTACAGTAGGCAGAATTGCCTTTCTTGGGCGTATCTTAACCAAATGTACGTACCGGCACCTGTTGTCCAACAGCTACTTAGCTATTTTAGTACTTATTTTTTTATCAACTATTTACTTGGAAATTTTCGTAAACTATGTATAAAATATATTACCAAAAAGGTCACAAAATGTGGACTCTTGCTACTCTTCGTTAGAAACGCAGCCGCCGCATAAACTGCCCGCCCGTAGCCAGGCAGGCCAGACCGTCTACTACATTTACATTGTCGCGCTCGAGCATGTAGTGCTGAACGCCCTGCCGGTGGGCTTCGGACAGGATGGCTTTAACATACAGGATGCCACTACCGGCACAGGCAAAATCCTGGGTTGGGCCGGGGGCCATATCTTTTACGTGCAGGATAACGTACCTGGACGCATACCGTTGTAGCACCGTCAGCGGGTCGGCCCCGCCTTTGGCTACCCAGTACACATCCATTTCCGCTTTTACCAGGGCCGGGTCAGTGTGAGTCATCAGATAATCGTAGGGCAGGCCGGTTTCCATCAGGATGAACTCCTTATCGTGGTTATGCCAGCAAAGAGTCAGCCCCTGTTCCCGGCAGGTTTTGCCCATCGCGTTGAGCAACTCGGCACTACGCTGGCAATCGGCCAGGGAGAAGGGTTCGCCCGTTAACCACGGCCAGTAGACCACGGCGTAATGGGCACCCAACGCGTTTAGCTCGTCTACTTTAACGTTTAGCGCATTACCGGTGGCCGCCATCGGGATGCCGCCCCCGCCAATGGGTTTGATACCAACGGAGCGGCAAAATTGCATAAACTCAGCCGCCGACGGGCCGTAGAAGTTACTCAGTTCGATCTCGGAAAACCCCAGTTCAGCGGCCTTTTGCAACGTACCCCGCCAATCGGTGTTCAGCTCGCTAGCCACCAGACCGGCCATAAACCCCAACCGTTTCACCCGCCCCACCGCCGGTTCAGCAGGCCAGGTACGTGCCGAGAGGCAAGCCGCGCCCGCGCCAAGCGTGGTCAGAAACGAACGGCGGGTAAGGCCGATTAGGTCGGGGCACTTTGTCATATCAACCACTTGATTCATAGTCGCTTGGCCCGGCGTTCGCGTACGGCGAAATCGGCGGCGCGGGCGGTGAAGGCCATGTACGTGAGCGAGGGGTTCACGCAGGACGACGAGGTCATGCAGGCCCCGTCGGTCACAAGCCTCGGCGTTTTTCAGACCCTGCCTGAACGCCTGTTGCGGCACCGGGGCCGTGCAGTGGCTGATGAGATGGGCAATGAACGCCCCTACCCCGGCGGCTTTGGCCCCCGGCGTATCGGTGGCGGGCAGGATGGTCTCGGCCAGATCGGCCAGCATGGCCTACTCATCGGCGGTGAAAAAGGTGGTATCACGGCCAGGTACGTTGCCCGGCACCCCCTGCGCGAAGGCCGTCAGAACGGGGGCCGAGAGGGTGCTGCCAACCAGCAGGGCCAGACGCTGAAGCATGTCGCGGCGGGCAAAAGACGGGCGGTTTTCCTTACTGTTGATCTGCATCGGGTT
>JAYUKZ010000428.1:0-5791 GCA_043763995.1 Fibrella sp. | reverse complement strand
ATGCTGACTAACCACACCTTTACCGAATTGCCCGCCTTTGCCCAACTGGAGGCGCACTACCAGGCCACCCGCACCACGCACATGGCTGATTTGTTTGCCAACGATCCCAACCGGTTCGGGCAGTTTTCGCTTTGTTTTGAAAACCTGCTCCTCGATTTTTCCAAAAACCGGATCACTGCCGAAACCATGACCCTGCTGCGCCAACTGGCTCAGCAGGCCAATTTGCCAAGAGCCATCGAAAAGATGTTTTCCGGCGAAGCCATCAACGCCACCGAAAACCGGGCGGTGTTGCACGTAGCCCTGCGCAACCGCAGCAACACGCCCATTTTGGTAGACGGGACCGACGTGATGCCCGGCATAAACGCTGTATTGGAGCACATGCGGGCTTTTTCCGACCAAATCGGGGCAGGTACGTGGCTGGGGCACACCGGCAAACCCATTACCGACCTGGTCAATATCGGCATTGGCGGGTCAGATTTGGGGCCGGTCATGGTCACGGAAGCCCTGAAAGCCTACCGCGTGGGTGGCCCCGACCGCGAGCCGCTCCGGGTGCATTTTGTCTCTAACGTGGATGCCGTGCATCTGATGGAAACGTTGCAACACCTGGAGGCCGATTCGACCCTGTTTATGATTGCGTCCAAAACCTTTACCACCCAGGAAACCATGACCAACGCCCGGTCGGCCCGGCAGTGGTTTCTGGACAATGGCGGCACCGAGACCGGCATTGCCCGGCATTTTGTGGCCATTTCGACCAACGAAAAAGCCGTGGCCGAGTTCGGCATCGACCCCGCCAATATGTTTGGCTTCTGGGATTGGGTGGGGGGCCGGTATTCGCTTTGGTCGGCCATCGGGCTGTCCATTGCCTGTTATATTGGGTTTGATAATTTTACCGAACTGTTGGCCGGTGCCCACGCCATGGATCAGCACTTCAGGCAGGCTCCGGCAGAGGAGAACCTGCCCCTCACGCTGGCCCTGCTGGGCATTTGGTACACCAATTTTTACGGGGCCGAATCGCAGGCCATTTTGCCCTACGACCAGTACCTGCACCGGTTTGCGGCCTACTTTCAGCAGGGCGACATGGAAAGCAACGGCAAGTCGGTTGACCGCAACGGGCACCCCATCACGTACCAGACCGGCCCCGTGATTTGGGGGGAACCCGGCACCAACGGGCAACATGCCTTCTACCAGTTGATTCACCAAGGCACCAAACTCATCCCCTGCGATTTTATTGCCCCGGCCATCAGCCACCACCCGCTTGGCAACCATCACGACCTGCTGCTGTCGAACTTTTTCGCCCAGACCGAGGCCCTGATGAACGGAAAAACCGAAGCCGAAGCCGCCCGTGAACTGCGCGAAGCAGGCAAAACTGAAGCAGAAATAGCCCACATTGCTCCGTTCAAGGCGTTTTCGGGCAACCGGCCCACCAACTCGTTGCTGCTGAAACAGATTACACCCCGCGCCCTGGGGAGTTTGATTGCGCTCTACGAACACAAAATCTTTGCACAGGGTGTTATCTGGAATATCTTCAGTTTCGACCAGTGGGGGGTGGAACTAGGCAAGCAACTGGCCAACCGGATCTTGCCCGAACTGACCGACCAAACCCCGGTTGTGGGCCACGACAGTTCGACCAACGGACTGATTAATGCTTACAAAAAAATGCGGGTCAAGTAAACAATCATACAACCCTATGGGTTTAAGGGGTGTGGTTTCCGCCACATCCTTTTTTAGTGTCTTACAAAAAACGTTATGATCATGAACAAGTTCTTTTTTGCCATCGGCCTCCTGTCGGTTGGCACGGCCCTGGGCCAAACCCGGACGACCAACTCGTCGTCTACCACCAGTAGTTCGTCGAATTACAACAACACGAACACCAACAATGCCAACAGCCAAAACGCTACGTCGGGCATGAACAGCAGCACCAACCGCCCGTCGTCAACGTCGGGGGTGAGTTCAGGCACCGGTTCGGGTAGCATGAATTCGGGCACCTACAGCACCTCAGGTACGTCGGGTAGCCGCATGGGCACTACGGGTTCGGGCACCGGCATGTCGTCAGGTACGTATAGCACCACGGGTACGCCGGGCAGCTATAACAGCACGGGTAGCATGGGTGCCGACCAAACCCCGTCTGGTTCGGGCAGCATGAACACCAACAGCATGAGCAGGGATTCGATGAGAACAACTCCATCCGGTTCGGGCAGTTACAACACCAACAGCATGGGAACGGGCGCAACCGGTATCAGCACCAGCACCTACTCAACGCAGTCGCAGACGACCACCACGGCGCAACCAATCCGCACGAAAGGGTATAAGAACTTTGCCTACGGCATTTACGCTGGTCTTAACACCACGCGGTTCCGGGGCGAGAGTATTGATACCCAAAACCCCACAGGCCGACTGGGTTACCAGGCCGGTTTCTTCGTGCGCGGCGGCGGACGTTTCTTCGGGCAGATCGGGGCCGAGTATTTTGCGTCGAGTTCAGATTATTTTCGCAAGGGCGATGGTACCAACACCATCAAAGACATCACCGACAAGATCAACGTACAGTACATTCAGATACCGGTCTACATTGGCTACAAGTTGACCGAATCAGATCGGGGCATCTCGGCTATTCGGGTGCAGGCCGGGGTAGAATATGCCAACCGGATCAGCTCATCGAGCGGGCAGTTTAACCTGTCTGCGTCGGAGATTAAGAGTGGGTCGTTCAACGCGCTGGGCCAACTGGGTTTCGATATTGGCCCATTCCTGATTGACCTGACTTACCATCATGGCCTGAGCAATGCCGTGCAGATCAACTCTTTCCAGGGGTCGTCGCGCCGGATTTACAGTGCCAGCATTGGTTTCAAATTCTAGGGCACTACCCACGGGAATTTGCGCTGATAAAGTCTGTTTCTGATAATAAAAACGCCCTGGATAGTTATCCAGGGCGTTTTTATTGGTCTACAGGGCCACTGGATAAATCGGCAAACATTCGGCTTTAGCCTACGTTTAGTGTTTAGTAACAAAATTAACAACTCAACAACGTTATGAAAACTCAGGTACGTGCCCTGCTGGTTATGGCCGGTATGGTGTGCACTACGGCTGCCGTGGCCCAACGCTACGACGACGACGACAACAATTACCGCCCCAACAACCGCCCACGCATGGACGAGCGCGAACGTGAGATGCGCACCGACCGCCGCGACAACGACGCCGAAGCCCGCATCAACAGCCGCCGCGAACTCAGGAGCCGCCAACAGGACGACTCCCGGTATGATCGGTATGACAACGATTACCGTGACCGCAACCCCAGCAAACGCTATGACTCGCAGGATTTGAGCAAAGCCTATGACGAAGGATTTGACGACGGGCTGAAATCGTCGGAGAAAAAAACCGGTCAGGAACGCCGCGAGAACTACAAAAATTTCACGTTTGGCCTTTATGCCGGGGGAAATTCGAGCCGGTTTCAGGGCGAAGCCCTTGATGCCAACGGCAACGCCAAAGGGTTGGCCGGGCGGTTGGGCTACCAACTGGGCTTTTTTGTGCGCGGCGGCGGGCGGCTCTACGGCCAAATTGGGGCCGAATACCTTGCGTCAAGCTCCGAATTTTATCAGGCGGGCGACGGGAAAGTAACCGGTACTAAAAGCATCATCGACAATGTAGACCAGCAATATCTGCACGTACCGGCCTATGTGGGCATCAAGCTCGCCCAATCTGAGCGGGGCGTGTCGGCTATTCGGTTGCAGGTTGGTGCCGAGTTTGCCACGCCGCTGGCCGGTAAAAACAGTGTACTGAACTTGCAACGTACCGACTTCAACGATGCTACGCTGAACGGTTTGGCCAACATTGGGTTCGATGCCGGTCCGTTGTTCATCGATTTTGTGTACCACCACGGGTTCCAGAACGTGCTGAAAGAGAGCACGTCCAACTCGCAGCGGCGCATTTTGGGTGTCAACGTGGGTGTGAAGTTTTAGTCAACAAAAAAACGGATACGTTTTGAAAAGGGTTAAACCAGGCAACGTACCTGGTTTAACCCTTTTTTTGTGAACACGCTCTTCCCCATTTTCGTGAAACTGAACCAACCCTAAACCCTGATTGTGGGCGGGGTTTAATTCATCTGGAGGTGTAAATCAACGGCGCGTTTGATAGCCGTCCAGCGGCGGCGGGCTACCAGGAGGCGTTCGGCGGTGGTGAGCACCACGTAGGTGCCGGTCTCGTTGCGCTCCACACCCGCCACAAACTGGATATTGACCAGGCAATTCCGGTGGAGCCGCAAAAATACTTGCCGGGGGAGTTTTGGCTCGTAGAATTTCAGCGTCCGGGGCATCAGCATTGGTTTTTCCTCGGCCCAGTTCAGCCAGGTATAGTTTGTCTCCGACTGGAGGTAGACCAATTTACTGATGGAAAACGTCTTCTGACCTACTTCCCGTTGGTAGAGCCGAAGCGAGGGCCATTCGTCGGGGCTGGTGGTTTGGGTGGGCGTTGAGGGGGTCATGTAAGTTAATGATTTGAGGAGTTGGTTAAACAGATGGTCAAATAAATACAGACCAAACCTCAAAACCAATCCTCCTTTTCACCCCACCTACGTACCTGGAAGGAACCGTATGCCAACACGGTAATTTTGTATGTGAACGGTAGCCTACCCAACTAGCACCCACCGGGGCAAGGCGGGGCATTTGTGGCCCAGCACCACAAAATAGATCAGCCCCGCCAACAGGCAATAGCCCACCAGCAGCCATTTTTTTTTCTGGCTATAGAGCCGCGCATTGTGGTGGTAATCGTAGACCATCGACGCGCTTAACCCCGTTATCATGGCCAAAAACGCCAGCACCCCCAGGTCGGTGCGGTGGGCCTGGAAAGCGGCCAACGCAGGTGTACCGGCCACCACATACGCCAACCAGCAGCCAAAACCGGTGCGGTAAAGGTACATACTCAGCCGGGGGTCGTTCTTGAGGTCGAATAAATCGCCGGAAACTTTTTCTGACATGGCCGTTGTCTGTTAAATAGCCAGTGAATGTACGTTTTTTGCGGGCTGTTTCAACCTTTCGTATCTATGAACGAGCCACCCCCCGCCCCCACCCACACCACCATGTCGGTGGCCCTCAACCGCGTAGACGAGGCGTTTCACTTCGTGGCTACGGGCATGGCGGGCATCCCGCTCGATATTGACGGGTCGGTGGAGATTGGCGGGCACAACGCCGGTGCCCGACCCATGGAACTGCTGCTGATGGGCCTGGCCAGTTGCAGCGCCATCGACATAATTGTGATTTTGAACAAACAAAAACAGGTCATCACCGATTTCGCCATCCAGGTACGTGGCGAACGCGAAGCCGGGGCCATCCCCGCCCCGTTCACGGCCATCCACATCGAGTACACGTTGAAAGGCAACCTGAACGAAGCCAAAGTGCGCCGGGCCATTGACCTTTCGATGGATAAATACTGCTCGGCCACGGCGCAACTTCGCCCCTCGGCCAGCATCACGTGGTCGTTGGTGCTGGCCTAAGCTTCTTTTTCCGGCGAGCCTGGTTGCGGTTTTATTGCACAGTCCGGTTTTGGCTTGTATACTTGCACCATCAAGTCAGCAACGGGTTGCCCGCCAGGGAATTCCAGCCATGCGTTGATTTATACAGATGAGGGGAGAGATCAGGCTCTGCGAACCTCAGGCAACCTACCCATCGGCAAGGTGCTACGTCCTGCCCAACGCAAGGTGCGTTCGGGACATATAAACCATACCTGACTCATGCCCGACAGACCCTGCCGACGAATGCCCGCTACGGGCCGTTAATCCCCCTCCCGAACTGCTCGTACCGGTTCT
>JAYUKZ010000427.1:0-23420 GCA_043763995.1 Fibrella sp. | reverse complement strand
CGGATGTCGGCTCTTTCCGGCCCGGCGTATCACCCACCTGGATGTAGGCAATTTCGTCCCAGGCATAATCGAGCGTGGCCAGCAGGGAGCCTTCCTGCACCTGCACATGGTAGAAATCGAAGAGCACTTTTATGGGTGGTCGGCCAACGGCCTTAGCCAGGGCGTAGGCTTGCGGAATGGTGTGCAAAAACATATTGGCATGGTCGACGCGGTGGTTCATGGATTCCATCACCATCACCAGCCCGTGCGGCTCATAAATATCGGCAATACGTTTCAGCAGGTCGATGGCGTTGGCGGTCTGAAAATCCCAGGGCAGGCGCATATCCGATACGCCCAGCACGTTATGCACGAACTTCGTATTCATCCGTTTGGCAATCTCTACAGAGGCCCGCACATCGGCCAGAATCTTCTCGCGGGCGTTGGCATCGCGCCCGGCAAAAGTGACAGTATCAAAGGTCATGGTGCCCACAAATTGCCCGAATTCCATGCCGAGTTGCTGCACCGTTTTACTGATTTTTTCCTGCTCAGCCACCGGCCTGAACTTCAGTCCGGTGCTCTCCCAGGCGCGGAAACCCTGGTCGTAGCCCCACTTGATTTCGTCGATATAATCGATAGGGGACAGGTCTTTAAAAATGCCAAATTCAGGCGAAAACTTGGTTTTGAAGGGTTCAGTGGCACTTTTAGCCACAGCCCCGGATACACCACCGATAACGGCGGCACCGGAGAAAAGGGTATTTTTTACGAATGAACGGCGTTGCATATGAAGGAGGTTTTTTTGTCATCCCTCCTACGTCGGGATGACAAAGGCACGGAAACAAAGACCACTCTACCTTAGAATAGCCTGATCAGTTTCGGGGTCCTGGTCCTGACCCAGCAGAAAGGCCAGCAGATCACCCATTTCCTGCTTGGTCATGAGCTGGTCAAGCCCCTGCGGCATCATGGAGGTCCGCTGCATATCCATCGACACAATATCGGCGCGGGGGATGCGCACCGACGTGGTTTGCGACGTACCCAGCACAATCAACGTGGGCGTTTTCTCCTGAATCACCCCCAGGTGTTCACCCGTTTTGGTTTTCACCCGGTACGTCTCATACTCCCGAACGAAGCTTACATTGGGGTAGATGATGGCTTCGAGCAGGTCATGCGCTGAGCGGTCTTTCTGGATCGACGTTAAATCAGGCCCCAGCAACCCACCTTCAACACCTACTTTATGGCAGGTGGCGCAAATGGCTTTGCCATAAAACAATGAGCGGCCGCGTTCCAGATCACCGCTGGCAATCAGACCCTCCAGCTCTTTAAGCCGTTGACTGCGGCCCGCCTGAACGCCCTTTAGTTTGGCCAGCAAACGGTTGGCCGCTGGCTTCACCTCGGCGGGGTAATCGGCAAAAAGGGCCGTCAGGTTTTCTTCCGAAAAGCTATCCAGGCTAGGGGAGTTGGCCAGGGTGTTAGCCAGGGCCATACCAACGGGGGCCGGGTGGGTGCCCCTGAACACCGGCACAATGCGCGGTAGAATAAACGCATCGGCCTGGGGCAGGTAGTCTTGTGCCAGCTTCATCAACTGGTTGTTTGCCAGCTTGCTCTGCGCCAACACCGTGGCAGCCTGTTGCCGAAGTGGGGCATCGGCCCCTTTGGTCAGCTGCTCGTAGAGATAAGCGAAATGACCATCGGAGAGGGTCGGCCCGCTTTTCGACAACGTACCCAGCGCAGCAAGCCGGAGATTCGCCGGGGTGTTGGCTGCATCGGCAACCTGCTTTACCTGTGGGGTAAAGGCCAATAGACCACGTAGACTGACCAGTTCCAGGGCGCGTAAACGTACCTGCTGATCGGTGCCTTTCACCAGTTGCTCACCAACCTCGTCTATCCAGGCGGTGGGCAGTTTTTCGCCGGGGAAGCGCGCCATCGAATTCATCATGAACAGCTTACGGGTGGTCGGGGCAGTCTGCAATTGACCGGCCATAAACTGCTGCATGCCTGAATTTTTACTGAACGCCACCAGCATATCGCCGAAAAGCTGTTCGTCGTCGGCGGTGAGGGGCGCACCGGCAAAGCGGGTCTGCAAAAAGTCAGTCATCTCGCCCGCCCAGTTGGGGTGGTGCGAAGCCACCCATAAGGCCGTGCGTTGCAGGGGCTTACTCGGGCTTTTTAGGAATGCCGTTAGCTGACTTGCCCGCAGCGGCGACGGGCGCATCTGGTCCAGGGAGATTAAGGCGGCTTCACGCATTAGCACCGATTGCGGTCCGATGTCTTGGTTTGCCAGAGCTGCCTCAACGGGCTTGGGCTGATTCAGCGTGATGAGCGAGTAAATCAGGGCGTGGCGTACGAAACGGTCTTCTGACTTGCCCGTTGCTGCCAGCAGAGCTGGTACGGCTTTCGCATCGCCCAGCTGACCTAGTGCGGTAGCGGCCTGTCGGCGCGTGGCCTGGTCGCCGGTGCCTACCATCGTCAGCAGTTTGGGCAGAGCTTGTGCATCATGGGCCAGACCCACGGAGCGGGCGGCGGCTACACGTACCTGCACGTTGGCATCTGCCAGGGCCAGGCGAACAGCCGCCTGGGCGGGAGCCGTGCCAATCCGGTACAGCACAAAAACGGCTTTAGTGCGGGCATCAGTGTCTTTCGACTGGCGGAGCACAGCCGTAAGCGGAGCTATGGCCAACGGCCCGGCATCAACCAGCCTCTCTACAGCCCGGTCCTGCACGGTAGGGCGCTTGTCGGTCAGGTACGTTACTGCTCTAGGCACGGGCAACGCAGACCAGCCAATCTGGTTGCCGTAGGGGTCGGCCTGGACGGGCGCATCTTTTTTGCGCACCCGGTAGATGCTGCCTTTTAGCTCTGCCTTGGAAACCTGCGACAGGGGGCACCCTTCAATAAACCAGCCACCCGTTTCCACCACCAGCAAACTCCCGTCGGCATCTTCGAGCACATCGGTTGGGTGGAAATCTTCGTCGGTGGTAGAGAAAAATACCTCATCTTCGGTTCGGAACGAAGCCCCGTCGCGGATGAGTTTGTGGCGCAGCACCCGGTGGGTGTTAAACTGAGCACTGAACAGGTTATTTTTAAAATCGGCCCCCAGGGCGGTGTGTCGGTAGCGGCCAATACCTGCCGGTGCCACCCGCGAGTACTTTGATACGACGGGCATCCAGTCGCCGGTGCGGACCAGGCTATCGCGGGCAATGTTATTGTTTGGTTTGGGGTAAATTCCGCCTTCGGCCCAATACACCAGGGCGTCGCGCTGACCGGCCTGTGGCTCGGTGAAATAGGTTTCGGTGCCAATGGGTTCGGCGGCTTCGGTGAAGGTCAGTTCAACGGGGTTGTTCATGCCCCCCGCCGAAATCCACTCCAGTTTTGAGCCGTCGGTTTTCACCCGCCAGATGCGGGCCGTGCCGCCTTTCATGCGTTGGCCTTCTTTGGTGGTTACGTCGAATCCGTTGATGGCACTGGTCATGTAGAGCCAGCCATCGGGACCCATAAACGGCCCAACCAGGCTGTTGGCGTTCACGTTGAGTACCCATCCGCTCAGGATCACTTCCCGCTTGTCGGCCACACCGTCATTGTTGGTGTCGGTCAGTTTGAGCAGGTCTGGTGCCGAGCTGGCATACAGGCTTCCCTTATAGAAGACACCGCCCTGCGGGAAGCCCACTTTATCGGCAAAAATGGTGCTTTTGTCATACTTGCCGTCGCCGTTGGTATCGGTCAGGAGCTTGATCCTGAACTGGGGGTTATCGAGGGCATCCTGCGTTTTCTTGTACACGTGGCCAATTGATTCAAACACGAACAGCCGCCCCGACTCGTCGAGCGTTGAGAACATGGGGAAATCGACCAGATCGGGTCCGGCGGCTACCTCAACGGTGTAGCCATTGGGTACGGTAATACCAGCCAGCAGGTCGCCGGGCAGTTTAGGCGAATCGGTAAACTGTGGGGTCGACCCCGTCGTCAGTACCAAAACCCCGGTTAGGGAGGTAAAGCTGATTATAGCTTGTAGTGAACGCATAAATTACTGGTTTTAATCCTCTGGTAGTCGGACTGAAAAGTAAGTAACAACAGTAACTTACTGCCAGACCAGTGAGCGTTTTCCTGATGGAAAAACTTAATTGGCAATGTAGACCGTTCTGCCTCTGAATCTGGGTGAGTCTGGGTGTCTGAGGCTGGGTGGGTCTGGGTGGTAAAAACTGGTCAGGCACAGGTACGTTGTCGTTCTTTGCTACATGACAACTCGACTAGTTATCCCGCTCTTAAGCGTAGCCATAACCCTTGGGGTAGCAGGCTGCTCCGGCTCCGACAACGGGCAAACGCCGACCCCAACGCCACCGCCACCCGCTGTTGCAGCCATTGACGTGACCCTGGATGTCAGCAAAACCTACCAGACCATTGTGGGCTTCGGCGGCTTCGGTGCTCAAAATGTATACTGGTCGAATGGCCCCTTCACCAGTGCCCGCTTCGTGCGCGACATTGCCGATGATCTGCGGTGCACGATCATCCGCGACGACATGCCCACTTCGTTCGAAATAACCAATGATAACGACGATCCAATGGTGACGGATCTAAGCAAATTCAACCTCAACACCAGCGTACCTGGCCACCATGTGCCGTTCGGTCCCTGCATTCCGCACCTGAAAGCCTTGTGCGAAGCGGGGGTGCAAACGTTCATCGCCTCGGTCTGGAGTCCGGCCCCCTGGATGAAATGGAACAATCGGGTCGGCAATGGCACGTCGAGTAATTCGGCTCCGGCTTATTCACGTACGCCCAACAGCAGCACCAACCAACTTAAGGTAGAGAACTACGAGGAATTTGCCGAAAGCTGCGTAGCCTACTGCCGGATCTTCAAGCGCGAAATTGGCATGGACCTCTACGCCCTGAGCGTCCAGAACGAGCCGCGTTTTTCGCAGTCGTACCAGTCGTGCCTGTATGATGGTGAGGCCCTGCGCGATGTGATTAAAGTAGTAGGTCGCCGGTTCAAGAAAGAGGGGCTGACTACCAAACTGTTTATGCCCGAAGAGGTGGGCTGGCTCGGTGGCGTGCAGGCCATGACGCTGCCCACCCTCAACGACCCCGAAGCCCGCTCCTATGTGGGCCTTGTGGCTACGCACGGCTACGCCTTCGACGGAATCCAACCCGCCTCGACCCATTCCGCCACCTGGCAGACGATGTACGGCTGGGGCCAACCCTATAACCTACCCCTATGGATGACCGAAACATCGGGCTACAAAAACAATAACGACGGAGCCATCGACCTGGCTAAAGCCATGTATACGGCCCTTCGCCACGGTAATATAGAAACTTGGGTGTTCTGGTCGCTGAGCGAAGAAAACGCCTCGGAGTACTCGCTAATCACTTCCAACGGGGTCAAGAGCAAACGATATTTTGCCTCGAAACAGTACTACAGGTACGTCAGGCCAGGGGCTATTCGGGTAGAAACTGCCACGTCGGATGCTGACCTGTTGCCGCTGGCGTTCACCAAAAACGGCCTGCCACGCTGGTCATCACGAACGTGAGCACCACGGCCAAAGCCATCCGGGTAAAGGGCGACGCGGCCTCTGCTCAGTACAAAATCTACCGCACCTCGCCCACCGAAAACTGCGTCGAGCTAGCCGCCGTCAGGGCTGGCCAGGCCGTTACGGTCCCGGCGCAGGGCATGGTCACGCTGGTGGGAATTAAGTAAGAACGTACCTGAGCGACTCTTTACCGACGTTTAGCTTTCCAGCCAGCGTCTTAGTTCCGGGGTTCGTGCGGTGCTGGTAATCAGGGGTTCGGCCCGACCCGTCACGCGTACCATCAGCCGGTCGTTGACATAGGGTTCCAGGCGTTCAATGTGTCTCAACTGCACCACGTCGCTGCGGTTGAGCCGGAAAAACCGGGCCGGGTCAAGTTGGGTGTCAAGCTCCGTCAGGCTACCATTGAGGGGGTACCGCTGCCCGGTAGTATCGAAGGCAAACACCACGCCTTCGTCGGCTTGCAGGCAGGTAATGTTATCCACGGCGAGCAGATAAATGCCGTTGCGGAGTTTGACCGTGAACCGTTGCCGAAACGCGGTTTTGTTTTCCTGCAAGGCCAGCCGTAACTGCATCAGCACGTCGGGCGAGAGGCTTACCGGGGGCGTTGCAATTGGCTCGTTGGTCGGGGCCGCAAACGTGGTTCGCAGGGTTTTATATTTCGTAAACGCCTGATCGAACGCTTCGTAGGTGAAGGGTTTGAGCAAATACGCAATGCCGTTGGTCTGGAATGCCCGTAGCAAAAACTGGTCGTAGGCGGTGGTGAAAATGATGGGGCAGACCACCGCCACGCGCTCATACAACCCAAACACGTTACCATCCAGCAGTTCAATATCCGAAAAAAGCAGGTCGGGAGCCGGATTATTGGCAAACCACGCAACGGCCTCCTGCACACTGGGCAGCGTAGCCAAAACCTGCGCACCGGGCTGGCTCCGGGCAATAAAATCGGCTACCTGCCGGGCCGCGAGGGGTTCGTCTTCCAGAATGATAATGGTCATATCAGGACATTATTTTTCTCCTGTTTCAACACGGGCAACATTACTACAAATTCGTTTGCTTCATCACCAATAATCACCTCCCGGTCGGAGAGGAGCCGGTAGCGGGTTTGCAGGTTTTTCAGGCCGGTGCCGGTCGCGTCAACGGCGGTGAGTTTGGGTCGGCGTTCGTTGCTGACCGTTACGGCCCGGTCGGTCAGGGTGAGGGTGATAAAAAGCGGGTCGGTTTCGCTGCCGCCGTTGTGTTTCACGGCGTTTTCGATCAGGGTCTGAATGCTGCCCGGCAACACAAAAACGGTCAGCGTATCGGTCAGGCGCAGGTGGGTGAGCAGTTGGTAGGCCCGCCCGAAGCGTTGCCGAATCAGGTACGTATAGTCATCAACAAATGCCAGTTCGTCGGCCAACGGCACCACGTCGTCGTCTTTGTGGCGAATCAAATACCGATACAGCCCCGCAAACCGATGCAGATACGCGCTTGCCTGTTCGGGGTTGCGCTGAAGTGGAATCGGTGCGGAGCCGAAACCGAACGGCGGCCCCAATGACGGGCTGATTTTTGGCATCGGCAACACGTACCTGCACCGAAATTGACCTGACCGTTGCCGAACCCGGCTGGGCCAACATGGCTGACATCAGCAACAAAGAAAGTAGCAGCAGGGTGAGCAAAACGCGCATGGTGGCGGATTTTTTTTGGTAGGTAGCCCAAACCTACCACCCCCGCCTCACTGCGCCAACCGAAACTTCCCCAACCGGGGGAGAAACCCACCGGAGCCGGGAGAAACAGCCGCGAACGCATGAATCGGCTGTGCAATTAATTGTACGTTGCCCTGTTCACCTTTTTCGGAACGATGACCGGAGTGGCTCCCAATCGGGTGGTCATGTTCCAACCCAAACGGGCAGTAGAGCCACCGGGTAATACTCTTTTTTTGGCAGCGATTTTGCCCTTTCAACCCACTGACTACATGAAAAAAAACGCGCTACTGCTCCTGTTTTTAGCTTTGCCCCTGGCCGGAAATACCCAGCCCGCCGCCGACACGGCTCTGTATGCTGTGGCCAAACGGCACCCGCTGCCAGCCTGGTTTCAGGATGCCAAGCTGGGCATTTTTATTCACTGGGGGCTGTATTCCGTACCCGCCTGGGCCTCGCCGGTGGGCGAGCCGGGGTCGGTGCCGTGGCCGGTGTGGTTCAAAAACAACGCCTATGCCGAATGGTATGCCAACACCCTGAAGTTCCGGGATTCGCCCACCTGGGCGCACCACCGCGCCACCTACGGCGAGAACTTCGACTACTACCAGTTCATCCCGCTGTTCAACCAGGGCCTTCAACACTGGCAACCCGATGCGTGGGCCAACCTACTGGCCGAATCGGGAGCCAGGTACGTGGTGCTGACCACCAAACACCACGACGGGTTCACCCTTTGGCCGAGCCAGGTACGTAACCCCCACTTCCCCACCAGCCAACCCACCGTGGCCCGCGACCTGGTGGGCGACCTGACCCGCGCTGTCAGGAAAAGGGGCCTCACGATGGGCCTGTACTACTCCGGGGGCCTCGACTGGAGTTTCAACCCCAAGCCCATTGCGCACCTCAACGAACTCTACCCCTCTATGCCGACCGATTCGGCCTACGGGGCCTACGTGGATGCCCACTACCGCGAACTCATTGACCGCTACCAACCTGATATTTTGTGGAATGACATTGGCTACCCGGCCAAAGGCGACCTGCCCGCCATGCTGGCCAGCTACTACAACGCCCGCCCCAACGGTGTGGTAAACGACCGCTGGGCCAAATGGGGCGTGTATAACGGGGAATATGACACGCCGGAATACACCGTTTTGAAGACCACTTCGGCCCGCAAATGGGAAACGTGCCGGGGGCTGGGCTACTCGTTCGGCTATAATCAGCGTGAGGATGTGTCGCACGTGCTGTCGGGCAAGGCGTTGGTGCATTTGCTGGTCGATGTGGTGAGCAAGAACGGCAACCTGCTACTCAACATCGGCCCCAAAGCCGACGGCACCATCCCGGCCATTCAGGCCGACCGGCTTCAACAGTTAGGTAAATGGCTGGCCGTCAACGGCGAAGCCATTTACGGCACGCGCCCCTATACCCGCCCGGAGGCCACCACACCCGATAGTATTTCCGTTCGCTTTACTCAAAAAACCGACACCCTTTACGCTACCCTACTGAAACGCCCCACCCGCCGCCAGGTAATTATCCCCGGCCTGACCCTGCCTGCCCGGTCGCGGGTTGCGCTGCTGGGGGTGCCGGGCCACCAGAAATGGGCCAACCAGGCGGGCCAGGTACGTATTGACCTCCCCGCCCGCCTGCCCGACTCCCCGGCCTATGTGATTCGGGTAGTGAGCAGGTACTGAACCCCTCAGCGATTTCGGGTGGCGGTGATGGGCAGACAGGGGGCAGTGCCCGCACAGTCGGAGCAGATATTGGCCATGATGGCGCGGTATTTGGGGGCCGGAATTTGGCTAATGTCCTGCGTGATGGTCTCCAGAATACCCCAGCTTCCATAGCGGGCCGAGCGGTCGCTGACAAACGAGAAGTTCATGAACAGGCCGGGCGCGGCGGGCGAGTGCATGGTTCGGAGGAAATCGAACCAGGTCATGTAGAGATCATACATCGCGGGGTCGCGCTGCAAATCCACCAGGGCCTGCGCGTAGGTTGGCTCTACGCCGAAAGGCGTGGGCGTAATGTGCTGACCGCCTTCATAATAGAGCATTGGGATGTTCAGCACGTCGGCAATTTCCCGTTTCTGCTGCTTCATCCATTCCATCTCGTTCACCAGCCGGCCCTGCAACACCTGCGCCGTTACATCGGCGGGGGTAGCCGAGGTTCCGAGTGCGTCGAGCGTGGCATCGCCCTGGTCGGAAAGGCCAAAGTAGGCGGCGGGCGAAAAGGCATCGAAACTGCCGGGGCGCATGGTAAACACGATCCGGTTGCTCACATCCTGCCAGGCCGCCTGCACCGCCACCACCCGCGTACACCGGCTCATCTGCCCCGCGAAACCCTCCGTCCAGCGATCCATGCAGTTTTGAATGTAGGGTACGTCGCGTTCGGGCCACGGCGTGGCTTGGTTGCCGAAGGTGTTCAGCCATTGGGCTTGCCCGAACATCCAGTTCCAGATTTCGTTCGAATATTCGACATATACTCGGCGGTTGGGGCTGAGCGTATTTTTGACCAGCCCCGCCATATTTCGGATATAGTCGCTGCTGGCCGAGTGGGGCACGCAGATCCACATATCGGCACCGAGTTGGTTGCAGAGCCTGACCATCATTTCGTAGGGAACGCCCTTGTTGGTGGCCTAGGTGTAGTTGGCCGGTTGCGCCCGGTCGGCCCAGGGTGTCCTGATTGAGTCGGTTGGCTGGTCGTAGGAAGACCCGGCATCGTCGTGGCCCCAATTGTTGGTCGACCCCCAGTCCATAAACCGAATGGTTTTGAACGGGGCGAGCCGCGCCAGGAAGGGTGCGTAGAACGGCTGTGTCAGGTACGTTGTTTCGGTGCCGGGCATCAGCAACCGGATGTTTTTCAGCCGGTTAGCCACGTTTGAACGGCGAAGCCGCATCTCTGCCAACCCGCTCCCCGACGATGGCCGCTGAAAATTCAGGGTAATCCGCCCCGGTGTCTGCGTCACGACCGATAGGTCGCCCCAAAAATCAATATCGCCATCCCCATCATAGAGCAACGTGTAGGTACCTTCGGGCCAGCCCGCCAGCGAGGCCCAGATTGTCTTCACGATCTGCGGTTGTCCGTTCACCGAATACGGCAGTTCGAGCGGGTACCCGGCGGCATCTTTCGGGATCTGGTCAATGGTTTCTGAGTTGAAGGGGCCGTTGCCATCGGCGGTGGTGGTGTACCAGGGCCGGGCGTGATGCATTACGTATACAAACGGCATCTCGGTCATGTAATCGGCCAGCCCGCCCAGGTTCGTCCCAATCCGAAGGGCACAGTCTGGTTGTGCCAGCAAAGCCGCGTGGGTGCAACTGAACAGCCAGGCAAGAACAAATCGGGCAACTGTACAACGCAACCTCATAGCGTGATTTTCTGAGTAGCCTATCAACAACTATACCACTCACCGCTAATTGGCAACGCCAAGTTCGATTGTTTACTTAAATTTTCTCCTGAGTACTTTTTTAGCACAGCTTGTTACGCGCAGTCACCACAAGCGTCTGTGTGGCGGCGTAAAGAGGTGAAGCACCTTGCAAGAAATTAATAACGAAATCCCTCTAATTCAGCGCGTTGCGCAATTGACGGGCCGTCTCCTGCTGGTCTTGGAGCAACTTACGATTTTTCTCACCAAACGCTTTTACCAATTCTGCCGTGCCGTCGTCTTCCAAGTCCTCAGCTACGCCCGCCGCTTTTTTCGACACTTTTTCTATTTCTTCCAGGTACGTCAGGTCGAAGGCGGTGCCGGGGCTGGTTTTTTTCAGATCATCTACCCGCTCCTGCCCGGCTTTGGCGGGGGCAGTGGGGAGTTGCAAGCGTAGTTGCCGGGCCAACTGGGTAAGTTCGGTATCGGTTTGGCGGGTGGTTTCCAGGGCGCGGCGGGCGTAGCTTTTCACCTGGGGGTTGGTGGCCTTGGCCAGGGCCTCCTCGCTCAGAAGCCGGGCCGTGAAACCCATGCCGGCCAATTCAACCAGGTTATCAGCCATCTTTACGGCTTCGTCTTTTGCTTCCTGACTGATGGTAGCCGCCTGACTTTCAATGCGTTTACGGTTAGCCTCGGCAGCTTTATCGGTACTGTCTGAGCCGCAGCTACTGAGCAGGGCCAACAAACTGATGGTGAGCAAAAACAGGCTGACGGTGCCGATTCCGATCAGGCCAGTCCGAAAATTAGCATTTTGGTTCATGGTTCATATGATGGTTGAGTGACCAATTGAACCGGCCTAATCTGAACTTGTTCAAGTTTTTTCCACAAACTTAGCCAACGGCCAACAGCGTCAGCCAGGCTTCGTCTACCCGGTTTTGGGCCAACAGTTGCCGAGCGTAGTGGTGTAGCACATCGGGCAGGTGCTGGCAACCGGCGCGGGCTTCCAGCACCCGTTGCCGGTGGGCGGGGGTGGCGGCGTAAGTGCGCAGGGCTTCGGCACTGGGCAGGGCGGCGGCACCGGCCAGTTTGGCCAGGTCATTGCCAGTCAGGATGTTGCTGTGCCGAATGGCCGTTGGCAAGGCACCAAAGCCCATGCCCACCTGGGGGCGGGCCACCTCGAAAAGGGCCTCGCCGCTGGCCCGCACGTACCAATTAGCCCCCAGCCGCCCCACCAAATCCAGTTTGTGGGGGTCAATAAGGCCGGTTTCGTCGAAAATGTCATCCTGAAAATGACCCACCAGCACTTCCACCAGCACCAGCGTACCGGCCCCGGCGTTGGTGCCGGTGGGTATAACCTGCCGCACCACCCCCTCGAACGCCGCCGCCGCCTCGGCCACGCGGGGCGGACGTACCTGGCTGGACGGCACCGGGGTAAAACCCGCTTCGGCAAACTCGTTTACGCCCCGGTCATACTCGGCACTGGCCAACGACATTTGCTCTACCATGCTGAAACTGACCATGTTAACGACCACTTCGCCCGTTTCTTCCAGGTTGAGCAAGGTGTGCTTTTTCTGTCCGTGCCGGTTCAAATTGGGCACCAACAGCAGCATGGGCGGGTTGGAACCCACCACGTTGAAAAAACTGTACGGACTAAGGTTTACCTGCCCGCTTTGGCTAATGGTACTGGCCAGGGCAATGGGGCGCGGCCCCACGGCCCCAATCAGATAACGGTAAAATTGGGGCGCGGGCAGACTGTTGGCCGGAATAGTTTTCATGCCCAACTAAACGCCGCCCGGCCCTGTAAAGTTGGCGGAAGTAGCCCGCTATTGACCCTCCTCCTCGTCGGGAGCGGCTTTTTCTTTGGGGCGTTCGTAGGTGATTTTTCCTTTCTCATCCCATTCCGTAAGCACGGTGGGTTCGGCAGCGGTATCCCAACGGTCGCGGGCAAACTGGGTCACTTTCCGGCGAAAACGGCGGGTTCCGTTTGGGTAAAATTCCGTCCAGCGGCCCACTTTCAGGCCGTGGTCGTATTTGCCCTCTTCGGCCAGTTGGCCGTTGGGGTGGTAGGCCAGGTACGTGCCATGCAGGTGCCCGTGCTCGTAGGGCATCACCTCCCGGAGTTTGGTGTGCGTGGAATCGTAATAGGCCAGGTGCGCCTGGGCCGGAAAGCCCCGCCGAAACCGTTGCTTGTCGATAAGCATAAACTTACTGTCGTACTTTTCCCACCGTCCGTCTTTGGCCCCGGCATAGTAAAAACCCTCTTCCATCAGGTCGCCATTCTGGAACCGTTTATAGGGGCCGTGGAGGAGATAAACGCCGTCCAGGTCTTTGGTAAGGGGTTTTATGCGCCCCTCTTTGGGGCTGTAGCCCACCGTTTCGCGCACGTAGGGGCTGGGGTCTTGCCAGTTTTTCAGCACATGAAACTCCTCCACAATAGTGCGGTCGCCGGAGCCGATCTTGATAAACTGCCGCACCATAGCCAGCCCTTCGTAGTCGGTCTTAGAGGCTTTTTTGCGCCCCCGTTTATCGGCTTTTTTCGACCGAAACGACCTGATTTTCAGGCCCAAATCGGCCAAGTCGCTACCCATGATGGCACTGAGCACACCGCCCGACGAATCTTTTTTGGGCAATCCGGGCAACCCGTAGGCAGTGGTGGAAAGGGGGTCGTTGACGATGGCCGGGGGCAGACCAGTTTGCCGCGCCACTTTTTTCAGAAACGAGCCTTTCTCTTTTTTTGGCACCGCCACCGGTGGCCCGCCAGCGGTTGTGAGGGCCGACGGGGCCGTTTGGGCCAGCGCACCAGCACCCGCCAGCAAGAGCATTATAACTACAACGTACCTGTGCATGAAAAACGAATTAGTCAATAAAAACACGAATGCCGCCGAAACGGAACCGGCTCACCACCGCCCGAACTTCACTAGCTTTGTGACGAATTGGCGGCAGTACGTCAGTAAAACGAATTATTCACAAAAAAAGGGCCTAACTCAACCGAAATTGGCCACAGCGCGGAAGACAGTGGAAAAACAGGCTAAAATTTACATTGCCGGGCACCGGGGAATGGTGGGGTCGGCACTGGTACGTCACCTCACGGCCAGCGGCTACACCAACCTCCTTGTCCGCACGTCGGCAGAGTTGGATTTGCGAAACCAGGCGGCCACGGCGGCTTTTTTTGCCGAACAAAAACCGGAATACGTCTTTTTGGCGGCGGCGAAAGTGGGCGGCATCCTGGCCAATAACATCTTCCGGGCCGATTTTCTGTACGAAAACCTGCTCATCGAAGCCAACATTATCCACAGTGCCTACCAAAACGGCGTAACCAAGCTGCTGTTTTTGGGGTCGTCGTGCATCTACCCCAAACTGGCCCCACAGCCCCTGAAGGAAGAGTATTTGCTAAGCGGTTTTCTGGAACCTACCAACGAACCCTACGCCATTGCCAAAATTGCGGGCATCAAGCTCTGCGAAGCCTACCGGAGCCAATACGGGGCCAATTTCATCTCGGCCATGCCCACCAACCTCTACGGTCCCAACGACAACTACGACCTCCAGGGGTCACACGTACTACCGGCCCTGATTCGTAAATTCCACGAGGCCAAGATTAACCAGCAGCCCTTTGTGGAGGTCTGGGGAACGGGTTCGCCGTTCCGCGAATTTATGCACGCTGATGACCTGGCCGAAGCCTGCGTGTACCTCATGAACCACTACGACGGGGAGCAATTTGTGAACGTGGGCACGGGCGAAGAACTCACCATCCGGCACCTGGCCGAGTTGGTACAAGACGTGGTGGGTTTCGAAGGCGAACTGCGCTGGAACACCGACAAACCCGACGGCACCCCCCGCAAACTGATGGACGTGTCGCGGTTGCACGAGATGGGCTTCCGCCACCGCATTGCCCTCCGCGTCGGGCTGGAACACACGTACAAGGACTTTCTGGCCCACGAAGCGGCCTACTCGGTGTAGAAAAGCATTGTGTACGGAAGATTTCGTAAGTTCCTATCCCTGCTGATGGTCGTTCATCATTTTTCCCCATTGCACGGCCAACTCAATTAGTTGGCGGGCGTTGGGCAAGGATAGTTTTTGAGCCAAGCTCGTCTTTAAATTTTTGACGCTGCTGGTGCTCAAACACATACGGTCTTCCAGTTGCTGGTTCTTCAGCCCATTGGCCAGATGCCCCCATAATTCATGCTCCCGCCGGTTGAGTCCGGTCGGATAAACAGGCCCGGCAGACGTTAAATTGGTCAACAAGGCCAGCAAACCGGAGTGCCAATAACCATTTCCTGCCCGTATCTGACTAAGGCACCGTACCAATTCGGTGGGGCAAAAGGGAAAGGCCAAATAGCCTGTGGCGTTGAGCAGTACGCCCCGTAATACCGTTGGCCGGTGCAGCGGCAACATAACCAGCAAGTGACAGGCCGGTTGATGTTGCCGCAGGGTTTGTACCTGTTTTTGGGCCGTTTCTCCGCCGCCCTCCCATTCAATCAGCGCGTAGTGAGCCGCTTGCCGGTGGCAAAGCGGCAATAAGAGGTCTGGTCGGTGCAGGACGTACCCCTCTGCCCCCAATTGGTCTGTAACAGCCTCTATCCCGGTCGTTGGGCCGTTGCTCAACCATAAAACGGTTTGGGTCATGGCGGTTGTCAGGGAATGGGTAGCAGTTTTTTTGTCACAAACATATCCCCCACCTTTAACCGACAGAAATACAAACTGTTGGCCCCTCCCGGCAAGTTAGTGACCGGGTACTTCCAGTGCCCTTTATCGTGGATACCATCAGTGATGGTGCGCACTACCCGTCCCTCCAGATCGATTAACTCTAACCGCACATCGCTCCCCGACTGGGGTACGTTAAAAGCAATGGTCAATTCATGGACAAATGGGTTGGGGTAGGCTGTCAGCGCAAGGCCCCAGGGGTCTTCGGTTTCTGGTTCTGCGATGCCCAACCGGCAGGAGGGGCAACTAAGCTCTACGCTGGGCGAAACCCGCCAATTACCGGTACCATCTTTGATGAAACACCGGATGTTGCCGGAATAGGTGGGAACGGTGATGCTTGTGCCCTGGTAGAGCGGGATATTGATGTCGTAGCCCCAGCGGTATTCTTGCGCTCCGCCAATGGCGTTAACAGAAAGTGTGCGGGTGTTGCCGTTTTTGGCGATATAAACCTGGGGCACAGGGTTAGCTGTAATCCGGTTGAAGCCTGCCGGAGACGGAGAGGGTGCGTTATTTATTTTGTCTGCCCACTCTTCGTTACCCAGGTACGTTAAACCTGAATTTGAGTTCTCGATGAAGTGAGTTCCGTCACCTCTATACGATCCTGTGGGCATCATGCTCAAATTATAATCAGTGTCGGGACCCTCATTTTTGTCAAATTGGGTTCCTATCTGATATTGAGCATCTCGGACATTATTATTAATATTACCACCTCTTACATAGGTGGCACGTGCTACCATCCATGACAAATCACTGCGACCAAAATCCATTCTGGTTTGACTAATTACTTGTTGAAGCTGATTTTTATAGTCCTGCGTATTGGTTGTTTTGTAAATTGAATTTATTTGAGGGTCTGCTTCAGTTTCTCCCTGATGCCATAAAATTGCTCTAATCCCAAACAATGATGCATGAAAGTTCAACGAGTTGTTAAGTGTACGATAGGGAAGGCTGACGTAGTATGAAGTATCTCTCCCATATTTATCTTTGAAAGGATTATCAACCGAGGCAAAAAAACAAGTTTGCTTTCCGCTAAAGGGTTGATTGGATATCTGCAACATTGAACTTCTAGACCAGTTCAAAATAGAACTACCTGCATAAGCGCAGTTAAAAAATGCGACGGGCATTCCACCATTGGCATCTGAAATTTGCTTGCCAAGCACCGCATAACACCAACTATTTATACCCATTGGCGCAATGTTGTTGAAACCTGTTAAAGTGGATAAAACAGGCATTCTCAAGGAATCTCTTTGGCAACTATAAGTAGAATTGTCACTCACTATCCATTCAGGAAAACCCGTCGTAGAAGGAACAAACCAGTTTGCACTGGTACCAAAACCCTGGGCATTGGACTGACCTGCTACTAAGTAGACATCACCAACGCCAAACTTTACGCTGGCAGCCACAACAATACTGCCCGACGTAGTGCTGTATACGCCCATGTCCAGCCGGTACCATCCCTTATCGAAGGTTGGGGTGGTGTAAAAACTACCATTCGACTGCATCCCCAAACCAATCCAGCCGGTAGTCGATGTGGCACCACCACTACCATCCAACGTGGAGGTGCGATAATAAAGCAGGTAGTTATACACACTGGAGGAGCCGCTAGTAACCTGACCGGCAACGGTTACAGTAGCCTGGTCACTCCCATTGCGCTGGGTAACAGAGCGGTCGATGGGAAACGAGAGTTGTACCGACTGGGTGTAGGCTGCATAATTGCCCAAGAGCAACAGGCCGGTAAAGAGAAGGGTCAATAACGTCTTCATATTTCGGAGAGTAAAATGTGTATAAAACTCAGAAAAGCAGGATCGGCGAGTGGCTTTGGGACTGGTTTTGTACCATACCTTATCTTGCGCCTGTTTGCTGGGCGAACTCGCTCACATTGATGAGCGGAATGCGGCTTTTATACGTGCGGTTGAGGGCGTTGATGACCTCATTGGCAATTACAGCCTGCCCAATGGCGGTGGGGTAGGTTCCGTCGGAGGAAAAGAAATTACCTTTTGGCGAACCATCGATCCGTAAGCCCCCTTCTGCCTGGTAAGTGCCTTGGTGAATCTGCCGATAAATGGCATTCAGGTCAACCACTGCCAGGTTAAGTTGCTGGGCTAACTTTAACACTTTCTCATTGTATAAATGTGGGCTGGCACTTAAAAACTCCCATTGATCCATTACGTCGGCATCTGTTAGGGTCAGTTTGATAAAATCACCTACTTTTAATTCCATGAAAAGTTTGGCAACATTTGCTGTTGGCATCATGTAAAAGTTGGTCTTTGAATCAAGTTTTTTAGGCGTATCGCCTCCATAAGTGATATCAATGACAGCGGCTTTGGCTTTTAGGTCTGACGTTGGGTACCATTGCATAAAAGCATAGTCCTGTACACTGGGCAATGTAAATAGTACGCCTTTTTTACCGTCGGCTAATAGCCTATTGGCTATTTCTCCATAATAGAAGTTGCCCGCCAAAACATCCCATAAAAATTGAGATTCATCCAACGCTTTATTCCGTCTTAATATCTCAAGCCATTCCTCTGCTTTTTCCTCAAGCATAAAAAGATCGTATGTTTTGGTTCCAACCATATAATCCAGGAGGCCATCTTTTTCATTTTGTACGTTGGGTAAATACCGCCACAGGTAAGGTTGGTATCCAAACCATCTTTTCCCAGCACCATTAACCCCTTTGTTGGCCGGATACCACAGCCTGTTAAATAACGTACCTGAGATTCCCGGCACGGCGAAGTTATCGACCTTACCTAGGTACTGGCTGAAAACGGGCGGGTCTCCGGCCTGCACCACCGCTTTCTGGTTCACTACTTCCTTCCACCGGGGGTAGTTTCCCGCTTCGGGGTCATACACATAGAAACCCGTACCGTTTGCCTCCTGTGGCCCAAATGTGGGTGACTCGAAACCAGCAATGCCCATCTGCCGGGCCACCAGGTTGGGGTAGGCCGTCAGTTGCCCTTCCCGGTACAGCCCTCCGTTGCGTACTCCGGCCGTCAGGCTACCGCCCAGGGCAATCAGCCGCAACGGTTGGCCGCTGGTGGCCAGGCCCCCCAGGTCAACACCCGGCACAGTTTGGGTCAGTACATCGGCCCGCAGCCCCGATACATAGGCCGTTTGTCCCGTCACCAGCGAGGGGTAGGCCATTGGGTGGAGTACTCCTTCGGGCAGTTTTTCCACTATTTTATCAGGTATTGGGGCCGGATTTATGGCCGTCAGCGAGACCACCGATGTAGTGGAAACGGGGCTACCCGTGGGGGTTGGCGGGGTGAGGGCCACGCGGTCGGTGCAGGTAGTAAGCAGACTGATAGCCACGGCGGAAGCGGTGAAAAAAGAAAGCATACGCATACGTTGTTGAGGTTAATTGATGAACGAATATAAACAAAAGTAGAGACCCTTTTTCCTTAAATCAAGGGAGAAAAGTACTAAACTATACAGGATCGATAGAAATTAATGCGCCACAAAAACGGTGTCAGGTACGTTGGTTTAGGGCATCAACTCCACTGCCCGTATTGATTCCATTACGGCCCCGAACGTTGGATTTCTTACAGTACAAATTAAGAGCCAAACGGCTTACTGGCTATTCTGTGGCCGAAACAGCAAGGCCGTGCCGTTGAGGCAGTAGCGCAGGCCGGTAGGCGCGGGGCCATCAGCAAAGACGTGGCCCAAATGCCCGTCGCAGACCGCGCACCGGATTTCGGTGCGCCTGCCATCGGGTTCGGTATAAACGGCATCGGGCCGCGCAGGGGCATAAAAACTAGGCCAGCCCGTATGCGACTCGAATTTGGTTTTGGCCGAAAATAGCGCACTCAGGCAACCCGCGCAGGCATACGTACCAGGCCGTTTTTCGTGCAGCAGCGCGTGGCTACCGGGCCAATCGGTATCGTTACATCGCAACGTATTGTACTGGCTATTAGTGAGTTGATCTTGCCACTGAGCCTCCGTCTTCAACACACGGCGACCACCAGGCGCGGCAATGCCGGGCGGGCGGTGACGGGGCGGGCGGGGCGGCGTTCCCCACTGCCCGTAGGCCAACAGCCCGGCCACCAGCAACGCAGTAAGCCCCAAAAACAGTTGGGAGGAAGTTAGGTTCGGCATTGGTTATTTTGCCCCCTACTCAACCCACTGCTGCGCCTGTTTCAGGGCTTCGGCGTAGGGCATTGCCAGATGGCGGCCAGGTACGTTGCCGGGCTGCATATCTATGCCCTCCGGGGCGGCATCCCAAAGGCCGGCGCGGTGCCAGGGCGTGAAGTAGTCCCAGTCAGGGCGGTCAATAATGGGGTACAGGCAGACTCCTTCCAGCACCACACCCGCCTGCCGGGCCGCTGCACATTCGCGGGCCACCATCAGCAACCAGGCAGGGCGGTCTGGGCCGGGGTGACTGGTTTCGCTCAGCACCAGCGGCTTGCCATACCGTTGGTACACCTCCAGCAAAAGCTGGCTCAAAGGCTTAAAACGCGGGTCGTTGTCCTCGTTGGCCCAGGGCAGTACATCGTGATTGGGAAGTTCCCATTGGTTGTTAAAATAAAAATTAACGCCCACCAAATCAACCGTGTTCAGGTGGCCGCCCAGGTGGGGTTGCTGGTGGCCCAGCAGCATATCCAATGCCTGAAATTGCCCCTCGTTGGCCCGGCTTGTCTCCTCTGCCTCGGCTATCGTGGCCGTGAGCGGGGGCACCATGTTTACCAGCGGTTCGGTGGTCATGATGAGCACGTTACCATCTGCTTCGCGCAGGGCCGCAATGCCTTCGATGTAAGCCCGGATCAGCCCCGTTTTCACCGCCAAACCCTGATTGGTGCAGTAGGGCGACGTACCACGAACATCACCCCCCAGCCACGAAATAAAACTCACCTCGTTGATGGGCGTAACCACCAGCGGCCCCTGTGGCCAAACCTCGCGATATACGCCCACAAACGCCCGGCAAAGGGCCGCAAACCGACGCGCAAACATCGGGTGCAGGGGTGTAAGGTCGTCGGGGTAGCCGAAATGGCAAATGTCCCACACCTGCTGAATGCCCGCCGCTTTGCCCGCCCGGAGCATGGCCCGCACCACTCGCCAGTCGTACACATACGCCCGTGTTTCCACCCGGCTCCACCGGATTCCTTCCCGCACGGTGCGAATATTCAGGGTAGCAATATCCTGATAATCAGCGTCAAGCCGGTCGAGGTGGCCCGTCAGCGTTAAAAAATCAACCCTGTTGCCGAAGGCGTTTTGTTGGTCGGTGCATTCGTAACCCGCCCACCAGAAGGTGTTGAACAGGCTTTCTGGAACGGTGTTGGCGGGGGGCATATGTACCTGAATAGTTCCTACAAAATGTACTGGCTCAGGTCGCGGTTTTTGACCAGCCCGGCCAGGCGTTCCTGCACCAGTTGGGAAGTTACTTCCACGGATGACCCCGCCGGGATGGTATCGGGAATGTCGAACATAAACTCGTTCAGGAGTTGGCTCAGCACCGTTTGCAGGCGGCGGGCACCAATGTTTTCCACCTCGGCATTCACCTCAAAGGCAATGCGGGCCATGTCGCGCAGGGCCTCATCGGCAAAGGTGAGCACTACCCCTTCGGCGGCCATCATGGCTACGTACTGTTTGGTTAGAGCATTTTTGGGTTCGCGCAAAATCTGGTAAAAATCAGCTTCCGACAGGCTCTGCAACTCCACCCGGATGGGGAAACGGCCCTGCAATTCAGGGATCAGATCAGACGGTTTGGCCACGTGGAACGCCCCCGCCGCAATAAACAAGATATGGTCGGTTTGCACCACGCCGTATTTGGTCTGCACCGACGACCCCTCCACAATGGGCAGCAGATCGCGCTGAACGCCCTCGCGGCTCACGTCCGGCCCGCTGCCGCCGCCCGACCGGTTGGTGGCAATTTTGTCGATTTCGTCAATGAAAATAATGCCCGAATTCTGCGCTTTCTGGATGGCTTCCTCCTTCACCTCGTCCATGTCGATGAGCTTGGCCGTTTCTTCTTCCAGCATAATCTTACGGGCCTCGGCAATAGTCACTTTGCGTTTCTTGCCCTTTTTGGGCATCATGCCGCCAATCATTTCCTGAATGTTCATCATCGACATCTCATCGATGGCCCCGCCCATGACCCCAATGTTAGGCATAGAGGGCTGATGCACGTCGATCTCGATTTTACGGTCGTCCAGTTCGCCGGTCTGAATTTTCTTCCGAAACCGTTCGCGGGTGCGCTCGTTCAACTCCGCATCCGAATCAGGCAGACCGTCGCCGTTGGTGTCGCCGTTTTCGGGCGTGAAGCCCACCTGAACGGCCCCGTTTATGCCCTTCACGGGCGGAATCAGAATGTCCAGAATCAGGTCTTCCACAACCTGTTGGGCACGTACCTGGACGGTGGTTTTTTTGGCCAGCCGCACCATGTTTACCGCCTGTTCTACCAGGTCGCGCACCATGCTCTCCACGTCGCGCCCCACATAGCCCACCTCGGTGAACTTCGAGGCTTCGACCTTCACAAAAGGCGCATCGGCGAGTTTGGCCAGGCGGCGGGCTATCTCGGTTTTACCCACGCCGGTGGCCCCGATCATGAGGATGTTGTTGGGCGTAATTTCCTGCCGCATGTCGGCGGGGGCATTCATGCGCCGCCACCGGTTGCGCAGGGCCACGGCTACGTTGCGTTTGGCTTCGTGCTGGCCAATGATGTACTGGTTCAGTTCGGCCACAATTTGCCGGGGCGTGTAGTCACGAGTGGGTTCAGACATGGAAATAGAGACAAAAAAGGGTTGGCTTGTTACGTGGCGGATGATGCCCGGAGCCAACATATGGTTTGTAAACGAAACGGCGCATGAATGGTGCCGAATGGTGGTACCGAAACAGCCATTTGGCCCCGCAAAGTTACGCCATTGCCCGCCAGAACCGCCTGGTTGCCCCAACAACCGGGCCAACCGTTTATCCGGGTTACTGGCCTTTGCTTCAACATTAACACCAATTGGTCAACTAAGTTGTCTAGCGTCAGGATAGCCCTTTACCTTTGTTTTAGGCCATTTATTGCTTGCCGTATCCAAAATATGGTGCAACGTTCGGCCCGTTTCTGCGTCTGTTTGGTTTAAGAGCAGAGGCCACCTTGCCAAACCGCGTCAACACAACCTTTTATATGAGTACTCAACTACGTTTATTCCTGATTGGCCTGGTTTCACTGGTCATGGGTACCCACCCGGCGCAAGCACAATTTCCGTCGTTTCCGGGCGGTGGCCAACAACGCCCCGCCGCCGCGCCGGGCATGGGCGGCTCGGAAGATGCCCCCCGTGGCACGGGTAAACTGACCGGCATTGTGGCCGATTCGGCAACGGGCAAACCGGTGGAATATGCCAGCGTGGCTCTGATAAATCCCGAAACCAACCGCCCCATCGACGGGGCCGTTTGCGACGACAGAGGGCGGTTCAGTATGACCCGGTTGCCCGCCGGTGAATTCAAACTGATTGTCTCGTTTGTGGGCTACCGCAACCAGACGGTGCCCACCGTGAAATTACCCGAACGGGGCAGTGAGCTGAATCTGGGCACCATCCGACTGGTATCCGAAGTGCGGACGCTGAACGAAGTAACCGTGACGGGTCAGGCCGCCATGGTGGAAGAAAAAGTGGATCGCATTGTGTATAATGCCGAAAAAGACCTCACGGCCAAAGGCGGCGATGCCACCGACGTAATGCGCAAAGTGCCCATGCTGTCGGTAGACCTGGACGGCAACGTAAGTCTGCGCGGCAGCAGTAACGTGCGGGTGCTCATCAACAACAAACCCAGCACCATTGTGGCCAGCAGCGTGGCCGATGCCCTGAAGCAAATTCCTGCCGACATGATTAAGACCGTGGAGGTGATTACCAGCCCTTCGGCCAAGTATGATGCCGAAGGGTCGGCAGGGATTATCAACATCGTGACCAAAAAGAATAACCTCCAGGGAGCCACCCTCAACCTGGACACGGGCGTGGGCAACCGGGGGGCCAACCTGGGCTTGCAGGGAAACCTCAGAACGGGCAAAATGGGCTTCTCGCTGAGCGGCTTTGGCCGGGCCAACTACAACATCATCGGCAGTTTTGAGAACCGCCAAACGGCCAACAAGATCCTTACGGTGCAGCGGGCCGACACCCGCAACAACGGGGCGTTTGGTCAGTACCAACTGGGCTGGGATTATGACATCAACAAGACCACCTCGCTCACGGCCAGCGTTCGCTACGGTGCCCGCAACCAGTTCAATTTCCAGAA
>JAYUKZ010000426.1:0-23576 GCA_043763995.1 Fibrella sp. | reverse complement strand
CAGGAAAAACTGGCCAATTCGCTCCGGCCCGACCAAGTGAATGCCGCTGATTATCAGATCATTTATTTCACCGGCGGGCACGGCACCCTCTGGGATTTCCCCCAAAACACGCACCTGCAAGCCATCACGCGGCATGTCTACGAGCACGGCGGCATGGTGGCAGCGGTGTGCCACGGCGTAGCCGGATTGCTCAACGTAACTCTCTCCGACGGCACGCCGTTTTTGAAAAACAAACAGGTGACGGGTTTTTCCAACATGGAAGAAAAACTGGCCCGCCTGACTGATGAGGTGCCTTTTTTGCTGGAAGATGCCCTGAAAGAGCGCGGCGGCCTCTACAGCAAATCGCTGATTCCGTACATGCCCTATATTGAGGTAGACGAGCGGCTGGTGACGGGACAAAACCCCCTCTCGGCCCGAAAAGTAGGCCGCAAAGTGGTGGAGGAAATGTTCGAAAAATAGTTTACGAAAAACTACCTTTCAACCACTTCCTGCGGAAACAGGGTGCGGAAGGGGGGCAGAATCTGGTCTTTTTCAGACACAATTGGCCTGTTTATACCCCAGTCGATGCGCAGGTCGGGGTCGTCCCAGCAGATGCCGCCTTCGGCCTGTTTGTTGTAGACATCGGTGCATTTGTAGCTGAAAATACTGTCCTGCAAGGCCACAAACCCGTGGGCAAAGCCGGGCGGAATCCAGGCCATGTTGGCCAGGGCTGCATCGAGCAGAAACGTTTCGTATTGGCCAAACGTAGGCGATTCGGGGCGGCAGTCAACGGCCACATCCAGCACCTGCCCCGTGATGACCCGCACCAGCTTACCCTGGGCAAAGGGTTCGCGCTGGAAGTGCAGCCCCCGCAACACGCCTTTGGTAGAAAACGACTGGTTATCCTGCACAAAATCGACGGGGATGCCGAGCGAGGCGAAGAGCGGCTTGTTGTAAGACTCGAAAAAATGGCCGCGTTCATCCTCGAAAATCCGGGGAATCAACTCCATCAGGCCAGCAATGGCGGTATGACGTACTTGCATAGAAAGGCTTAGAATCGGGACAAAAATAGACTTCCCACCGTAATATTCGTACTTTTGGAACGCTCCATTTTCGACAATCGTATTCTTTTTCGATGAACTACCAGGCGTTAACGGCCCAGATTCGGCGCAAAAAATCGTACCTCTGCGTGGGGCTGGACACCGACATCCGGTTGCTGCCTCCCCACCTGGCCAACGTACCTGACCCGGTTTTTGCCTTCAACAAAGCCATCATCGATGCCACCGCGCCCTATGCCGTGGCCTACAAACCCAACACGGCGTTCTACGAAGCACAAGGGCCGCGCGGCTGGGAGAGCCTACAAAAAACGCTGGCCTACATCCCGAACGACTGTTTTACCATTGCCGATGCCAAACGCGGCGACATTGGTAACACGTCCGGCCTGTATGCCCGCACGTTTTTCGACCCCACCGCCGCCGGGCTAAATTTCGATGCCGTGACCGTGGCCCCCTACATGGGGCAGGATTCGGTGGCCCCGTTCCTGGCCTACGCCGACAAGTGGGTTATTCTGCTGGCCCTCACCAGCAACACCGGCAGTGCCGATTTTCAGCGGCAATTGGTTGATAACGGCATGCAGGAACTGTTTGAGATAGTGATTGAAAAGGCGCAGACCTGGGCCACGCCCGAACAACTGATGTTTGTGGTGGGGGCCACCCAAGCCGACCAGATAGCGCGGGTGCGGCAGTTGGCTCCGCACCATTTTTTGCTGGTGCCGGGCGTAGGGGCACAGGGCGGTTCGTTGGCCGAAGTCTCGGAGCACGGCCTCACGCCCGGCGGCGGGCTGCTGGTCAACGCGTCGCGCAGCATCCTGTACGCCTCATCGGGAACAGATTTTGCCGAAGCCGCCGCTGCCGAAGCCAAGACCATCCAGCAAGAAATGGCCAGTCATTTGGCCCAGGTACGTTGAAAAAGACTTCACCCCCCCCCATGACTGCTAACAAGATACATACACTTTCCGAAGCCATTGCCCAGGTAGCAGACTGGCGCAACGCGGGGCAACGGGTGGTGTTTACCAACGGCTGTTTCGATATTGTTCACCTAGGCCACATCGATTACCTGGAAAAAGCCCGCGCCCTGGGCCAGAAACTGGTGGTAGGCCTCAATACCGATGCTTCCGTGAGCCGCATTAAAGGCCCCCTGCGCCCGGTGGTGAACCAAACCGCCCGCGCCCGCCTCATGGCCGCGCTGGCGTTCGTAGACCTGGTGGTGCTCTTCGACGAACCTACCCCCCTGGAACTGATTGAGCACCTGCGGCCCGACGTGCTGGTGAAAGGCGACGATTACACCCCGGCTACCATTGTAGGGGCCGATTTTGTGCTGGCCCACGGCGGCACGGTTGAGACCATCGCGCTGGTGCCGGGCTATTCCACCTCTTCGCTTATCGAACAGATTGTGGCCGCCTACGGCTGAGGCACAGGGGCCAGTGGCACATTTTTGGCCAACACATTGTTTTAAATGGAGTTGGTAGTACATAGTTTCACTCAGAACCAACGCCCAATAGCTATGCCCGGTGCTTATGTATTGATGATTATTTTGTTCTTGGTCGGCCTGTTTGTGCAATGGCGGCTGAAAAGCAAGTTTGCCGAATACAGCCAAATTGCCCTCGGCAGTGGCCTGTCTGGTGCCGAAGTGGCCCAACGGATGCTTCAGGAAAACGGCGTGACCGACGTGCGGGTACTTTCGGTGGAAGGTCAACTTACCGACCATTACAACCCGCAGGATAAAACCGTGAACCTCTCGCCCGATGTGTATGCCGGGCGCAGTGTGATGGCCGCTGCCGTGGCGGCCCACGAGTGCGGCCACGCCGTGCAACACAAACTGGCCTACGGGCCGCTGCAATTCCGCTCGGCCATTGTGCCGTTCGTGAGTTTGTCTTCGCAGTATATGCAATGGATTTTGCTGGCGGGAATTCTGATGATCAACACCAGCCTGATTCCGCTTACGGTTGGCGTGGGGCTGTTTGCCGTCACCACGTTGTTTACGTTTATCACCTTGCCCGTTGAGTTTGATGCCAGCCGCCGTGCGTTGGCCTGGATCGAGAGCCGGGGCGTGGTGTCGCCGCCCGAATATGGCATTGCCAAAGATGGCCTCAAATGGGCTGCCATGACCTACGTGGTGGCCGCGCTGAGTTCGTTGGCTACGCTGCTCTACTACGTCAATATTCTCAGTGGCCGTAGCCGGAATTAATTGGTAAAATGAAAAATCCCCCGGTCAGGTACGTATCGTGCTTGACCGGGGGATTTTTTTGTGGCTTATGTAGCCCTTGCGCTACTCGGCTTTAGCTTGTTGGTAGCGGGCTTCTGCCGCGTTCCAGTCCACCACGTTGAAATAGGCCGCAATGTATTCGGGGCGACGGTTCTGGTATTTCAGGTAATAGGCGTGTTCCCAAACGTCGAGGCCCACCACAGGGGTGCCTTTCTCGTCGGCCAGGTCCATCAGCGGGTTATCCTGGTTGGGGGTAGAGGTAATGGCCAATTCGCCCCCGGCGGTAACAATGAGCCATGCCCAACCCGACCCAAACCGGGTGGTGGCGGCTTTGGTGAAGGCTTCTTTAAACCCCTCGTAAGAGCCAAACTTCTGGTCAATAGCGTCGGCCAGTTGGCCCGTGGGTTGCCCACCGCCGTTGGCAGAGAGACTGTTCCAGAAAAACGTATGGTTGTAATGCCCACCGCCGTTGTTGCGCACCGCCACGGGGTATTGGCTCACGTTGGCCACCAGGTCGTCAATGCTTAGCGCGTCCATCTCGGTGCCTGCCACGGCGTTGTTGAGGTTGGTCACGTAGGCGTTGTGGTGCTTGCCGTGGTGAATTTCCATGGTCTGCTTATCAATGTGTGGTTCAAGCGCATCGCTCGAATACGGCAGCGGGTCTAGTACGAAGGCCATACGATATGTTTGTGTTTAGTCACCGGAATCAACACCGCCCCCCGGCTTTATGTTCTTAGGCCACTGAAAAAGTTGGTCAGCAACGCGTGGCATTCTGGGGCCAGTACCCCCGTTTCCACCCGTGTTTTGGGGTGCAGCACCCCCGGACTCAGTCGCAAATACCCCCGCTTGGGGTCGGCGGCCCCAATGACGAGGCGGCCCAATTGCGCCCAAAAAATGGCCCCGGCGCACATGGTGCAGGGTTCCAGCGTGACATACAGGGTGCAGCCGGGCAGGTATTTGCTGCCCAGTGCCTGCGTGGCCGCCGTAATGGCCACCATCTCGGCGTGGGCCGTTACGTCGGCAAGTTGCTCGGTTTGGTTGCGGCCTTTGCCAATGATGCGGTTTCGACAAACCACCACCGCCCCCACCGGAATTTCGCCCGCATCGCCCGCTTCTTCGGCCAACGCCAGAGCCATTTCCATGAAGTATTCGTCGGTGAACATGATGAAGGACGTACCTGTGGAATGGTTTACACCACCTCTGCTTTCAGCCGGTCGCGGAGTTGGAATACCTCGTCGCGGAGGCGGGCGGCTTCCAGGAAGTCGAGGTCTTTGGCGGCGCGTTCCATACGTACCTGGGTGTCGGCCAGCAGCTTTTGCAGGTCGCTTTTGCCCATATACTGCACCACGGGGTCGGCGGCGATACGGATCTCGTCGGGTTCCACATAAAACTGCTTCGGCTTCGAGTCGGCCACTTTGGTTTGGCCCATAATGGCCTCCCTCGATTTAAACACCGTTTTGGGCGTAATGCCGTGCTCCAGGTTGTACTGGTATTGCACGGCCCGACGGCGGTTGGTCTCGTCAATGGCCCGCTCCATCGACCCCGTGATCCGGTCGGCATACATGAGCACTTTGCCGTTCACGTTCCGGGCGGCGCGGCCAATGGTCTGGATTAACGACCGGATGTCGCGCAGGAAACCCTCTTTGTCGGCATCCATGATGGCCACCATCGACACTTCGGGCAAATCCAGCCCTTCGCGCAGGAGGTTTACGCCCACCAGCACGTCGAAATTACCCAGCCGCAAATCGCGTAGAATCTCCACGCGGTCAAGGGTTTTTACTTCCGAATGGATATACCGCGTTTTGATGCCCACCCGCTCCAGGTACTTGCTCAGTTCTTCGGCCATGCGCTTGGTGAGGGTCGTGACCAGCACTCGCTCGTTGCGCTTGATACGCACGTCGATTTCTTCCAGCAAATCATCGATCTGGTTCAGGCTGGGGCGCACCTCAATTTCGGGGTCGAGTAGGCCCGTGGGCCGAATAAGCTGCTCCACCACCACGCCTTCGCTCTTGCGCAGTTCATAGTCCGACGGGGTGGCCGAGACGTAGATGGTCTGAGGCGTAAGGTCTTCAAACTCCTGGAACGTAAGCGGGCGGTTGTCCATGGCCGACGGGAGCCGGAAACCATAATCAACCAGGGCCACCTTGCGCGAGCGGTCGCCACCCCACATAGCCCGAATCTGCGGAATGGTGGCGTGGCTTTCGTCAACGACCATCAAAAAATCGTCGGGAAAATAATCCAGTAAACAGAACGGGCGTTGGCCGGGTTTGCGGCGGTCAAAATAGCGCGAATAGTTTTCGATGCCCGAACAGTAGCCCAGTTCGCGCATCATTTCGAGGTCAAATTCAGTGCGTTCCTTAATTCGTTCGGCCTCCTGCTCCCGAAATTCACCCTCGAAAAACCGAATCTGCGCCACCAGATCGTCCTGAATCTGGTCGATGGCCCCGTTCAGGGTGTCGCGCCCGGTCACAAACAGCGTGGCGGGGAAGATGGTGACCATCCGCTCGTCGGATATTTTTTTGCCCGACGCGGGATCAATCCGCTGGATGGTTTCGATCTCGTCGCCGAAAAAGATGACCCGGTAGCCAAAATCGGCGTAGGCCACAAACAGGTCAACGGTGTCGCCTTTGACCCGAAAATTACCCCGTTGAAAATCGCCTTCGGTGCGGCTGTAGAGAATGCTGACCAGTTTGTGCAGGAATTGGTTGCGGCTCAGGCGTTCGCCCACGCCAATGTGCAGCACACTGTTCTTAAACTCTTCGGGATTGCCCATGCCGTAGATGCACGACACCGACGCAATCACGATCACGTCGCGCCGCCCGCTCATCAGCGACGAGGTAGCCGCCAGCCGCAGCTTGTCGATCTCCTCGTTGATCTGCAAATCTTTTTCGATATACGTACCTGTGGTGGCAATGTAGGCCTCCGGCTGGTAGTAGTCGTAATAGGAAATGAAGTATTCGACGGCGTTATTCGGAAAAAACTGCTTGAACTCACCATAAAGCTGTGCCGCCAGGGTTTTGTTGTGGCTCAAGACTAGCGTTGGTCTATTTGTTTGAGCGATTATGTTGGCTACAGTGAATGTCTTGCCCGATCCCGTGACCCCAAGTAATACCTGGGCGGGTTCATGGTTGTTGAGGCCCTTGAGCAGTTCGGCAATGGCGCGGGGCTGGTCGCCGGTGGGTACAAAATCGGAGGTTAATTCGAAGTTCATCAGCGTTGCGTTTGCGAAAAAATGCAATCCACTAATATACGGCAAAACCCACCGCCGCGCAAGGCGGCTTTTGTTTATCGACCGTCAGGTACGTACCAACGCAACGTACCACGAACCAAAGCCTGAAACGACTGATTCGTGGTACGTTGCAAATCCTGAACAGTTACGGTTTCTAGAAATCTTCCACCATAGAAAATTTCGCGCCTTCGTTTTCTTTCGTCGAAGCCATCACGCCCGCTTTCTGGTATTCGCCCACGCGCTTTTCAAAGAAATTGGTCTTGCCCTGGAGCGAAATCATGTCCATGAAATCGAAGGGGTTGGTGGCGTTGTAAATCTTTTGCAAGTTCAACGATACCAGCAGGTGGTCGGCCACGAACTCGATGTATTGCTTCATCAACTCGGCGTTCATGCCGATGAGCGACACCGGCAGGGCATCGGACACGAATTCCTGCTCAATCTCCACGGCGTTGCGGATGATGTCGTACACCGCGTCGGGGTCCATTTGGTTGCGGATGTGATCGGTGTAGAGCAGGCAGGCAAAATCGCGGTGGAGGCCCTCATCGCGCGAGATCAGTTCGTTGGAGAACGTCAGGCCGGGCATGAGGCCCCGCTTTTTCAGCCAGAAAATGGAGCAGAACGAGCCGGAGAAGAAGATGCCCTCCACGGCGGCGAAGGCAATGAGCCGTTCGGCAAACGATCCGTTTTCGATCCAGCGCAAGGCCCACTCGGCTTTTTTCTGCACGCACGGAATGGTGTCGATGGCGTTGAGGAGCCGGTCTTTTTCTACAGGGTCTTTGATGTAGGTATCGATCAGGAGCGAATAGGTCTCTGAATGGATGTTTTCCATCATGATCTGGAAGCCGTAAAAGCATTTGGCTTCGGCATACTGCACTTCAGAGAGGAAGTTAACGGCCAGATTTTCGTTCACGATGCCGTCGGAGGCGGCAAAGAACGCCAGGATGTGCGAGATGAAGTGGCGTTCGCCGGGGGCGAGGTTGTTCCAGTCGGTCATGTCCTGGCCGAGGTCAATTTCTTCGGCGGTCCAGAACGAAGCCTCGTGTTTTTTGTACATCTGCCAGATGTCGCTGTGTTTGATAGGAAAAAGCACAAACCGGCTTTTGTCTTCTTCCAGAATGGGTTCGGTAGCAATTGCTGTAAGCATAAATAATGGTCTGGTTATGGAATACGTACCTGGAAACGGACACGGGCCACAGCGGCCCGGACGCGCTAACAAAAATAAGGATTTGTGCCGCCCCGCAATGCGGTTAGCCGGATTTAAAATCGAAGATTTTTCTGTTGAAGAAACAGACCCTTCAACGTCTTTCTTCAGTAACGCTAAGACGTTTTGCTGGACTGGACTTTGGCATTTTCCAACGCAATAGTCTCGGCCAGGGTCATATAAGGCCCCTTATGCGTTGCCCATCGTTCAGCCATTTCGTCCAGTTCAGCGTCAGTATGCCCATTTTTAATCACGGCTACTTTCTTCATGGCTGGCTGGTTTCCGGTTTGAGCTTATCTGCGAGCCGTTTCCTGAATTTTTCTACTTTGGGTTTCGATACCGATTCGATGTACGCTTCGTTGGGGTGGGCGCGGTAGTAGCCCTGATGGTAGCCCTCGGCGGCGTAAAACTCGGTGAAGGGCACTACCTGCGTCACCACGGGGTCCTGGTGTTCGCCCGTGGCGTTGAACCGGCGGATGGCCTGGTCGATGGCGGTTTTTTCTGCCGGGCTGCGGTAGAACGCCGCCGACCGGTACTGCGTGCCCACGTCTGGCCCCTGCCGGTTAAGGGTGGTGGGGTCGTGGGCGTATAAAAACGCTTTTACCAAGGTGTCGTAGGGAATCACGGCGGGGTCGTAGTAGACCTGCACGGCTTCGGCGTGGCCGGTTTCGCCCGCGCCAACCTGCTCGTAGGTGGGGTTGGCGGTTTCGCCCCCGGCATAGCCCGACACGGCCTCGCGTACCCCCCGCAGCAACTCAAATTCTTCTTCGATGCACCAAAAACAGCCCGCCGCAAAGGTGGCCACGGCCTCGCCGGGTTTGGGCGCGGGCAACACCGCCGGGGTCATAATTTTCTGACTCGTGCGGTCATTGGCGTTTTTGGTGGCGCAACTCATCGCCGTCAGGCCAACGGCCATCAGCAGGTACAGGTACGTTAGAAACGAGGTTCGGAACATAACAGGGATATGGTTCGTGTGTGTAGAGACCAGTACGCCGGTGCGGCGATACTCGCGTCTTTTTTGCTGGGCAAAAAATTTTAAAGCCAAAGCCCACGGCCCCGGTAATATTCGCGGCCAATGGACTCAATATCGGCAAGGGTATAGGTGAGCCAGCCCCGTTGCCGGAGTTGGCGAAGCCGTCGCCGTTCAAACCACGACAGCCTACCGTCTATCAACACGCCAAAGATTACTAACCGTTCCAGCGGGCGGCGCACCTCGGCGGGGGCTTGCGCCAGCCGGTTCAGGAACCGCCCCGTGGGTCGGCTTACCTGGATGCCGAACCGGTCCATGAGGGTTTCGGTCAGCAGCAGGTGGGGGTAATTGTATTGCCGTTTCAGGATGGCTACGTATTGGAGGGCTTCGGGAATCAGGTCGCAGAAGGCTTCGTTATGGTGCCATTCCTCGTAGAGACCGTCCACAAAGTCGCGGATGGTGAGCGGGGCCATCACCCGGATTTTGGCTTCGTGAATGACCCGGTGCGAGGCCCACACGTTCCAGAAGGCATAAACGGGCATTCCGGCAAAATCGGTGAGGGGCCGGATGAGCCACTGCCCCACCACGCGTTGCAGTAGCAATTTCAACAGAAAAGTACTGACGCTGGCTTTTATTCGGTTCAGTATAAAATAGGCCGTGAGGCCCCAGAGCGGCAACCCAAAAAACGGGTCGATGCCAAAGCGGAGCAGCCCCCGGCCCCGGCTTTCCAGCACGGCATCGGTCAGGGAGTGGAGGTGCCGTTCGTACTGCGCGTCGTGGTGGCGCGGAAACTGGCACACGGCCATCACGTAGCGCACCGCCCGCATGTTGATGTAAAGCAGGGCATACAGTTCCAGATACACCAGTAACGCGCCGTAGAGCAGCGTAACCAGGGGCCACTGGTACGTGGTGGCAAAGGGCGTGACGGGCGTGGGCCGGAAAAAAGCGGGCCAAAAATACTGTGGCGCGTATAGCAACCCCACGCCCAACACGCCCAATAGCCCCGCCATCAGCAGGGTTTGCCACCTTATTTTGGCAATGATACGGTTCTCCCAGGCACTCATCACAAAGGGTTCGTCGGTGGGGTGAACGCTGTCCAGTGCCCCCCGCAGGTAGCGCAACGAACGCTGGTCGATGGGACCGGGCATATTGTCGGGCGGAGGGGTAGACATGGGGGTGGTGACGCGGACCTGTGGGGTGACTGGCTGTAGCCTTAACTCCAAAACCCGCCCGCCTGTTTTGAATGGGGCACCCCACCCCCGGCCCCTCCCTGACGGGGAGGGGCCGGGGTGGGGTAAACATTTACCCACTGCCAACGGGTTTAGGCTAATGGCCCGGCAACGTACCTGGCTTGCTCAACGAACGATATGTATAATCCGGTTGCGACCTACCGCGTGCAGTTGCACGAAAAATTTACGTTTGCCGACCTCACCCGGCAACTCGATTACCTGCAACAGTTGGGCGTAACCACGCTCTACGCCTCGCCGGTGCTGGCCGCCACCCCCGGCAGCACCCACGGCTACGATGGCATTGACCCCCGGCAGATTAACCCCGAACTTGGCACGCTGGACGACCTGCGCCGCCTGAGCCAAGACCTGCGGCGGCGGGGCATGGGCTGGTTGCAGGACATTGTGCCCAACCACCTGGCCTATCACCCGGCCAACCCCTGGCTCATGGACGTGCTGGAGAAGGGCCAACAGTCGGGCTATGCCGGTTATTTTGATATTCCCGGCACGAATGAATTATTCGAGGGGACGCTGATGGCCCCGCTGCTAGGGCAGGGTTTGGCCGAAACCATTGCCCGGCACGAACTGCGGGTGGTCTGGCAGAACCAGCGATTGATGCTGGCGTATTACGACAACCTGTTCCCGGTGGCCCCGCATACCTACGCTCAGGTGTTGTTGTTTAAGAACGAAAAAGCTGATAATGAGCCGGTTAATAACGTACCAGAGCCGCTAATGGCCTGGCTTTCCCGTGCTAACGCGCTTTACGGCCCGGAGGTTGCGCCTACTGCCGAGCGCGATACCCAATGGGAAGCCGCCCGCCTGGAACTGGACACGCTTTTGACGGCCCAACCGGCTCTGGATGAGTTTGTGGCCCGTAGGCTGGCCGAGGTCAATCAATCAGAAAAAGCCATTCTTGCGCTTTGCGAAGCCCAGCACTACCGCCTCTGTGCCGGTACCGAAACCCGTCGGCAGATCAATTACCGGCGTTTTTTCACCGTGAACGGCCTGATTTGTTTGGCCGTGGAACAGCCTCATGTGTTCGACGACGTGCATAGTCTGGTGCGCGAACTGGTGGCCGAGGGTACGTTTCAGGGCCTGCGCGTGGATCATGTAGACGGGCTGTTCGACCCCCCAACGTACCTGCAACAGCTTCGGCAAACGGTGGGAGAGGAGACATATTTGGTGGTCGAAAAAATTCTGGAATCCGGCGTGGATACGCTCGGCGAAGCCCTGCCCGCCACTTGGCCCATTCAGGGCAGCACCGGCTACGAGTATCTGGCTCTGGTGAATAACCTGCTGACTGATGCCGCCGCCGAAGATACGTTTACTGCCTTCTACGCCGGTTTGGTGGGGAACGACACGCCCCTGCACGAGCAGATTCTGAGCCGGAAAGCCTATATTCTTTACCACGACATGGGCGGTGAACTGGCCAATTTGCACCGCTTTTTCGAGCAACAAAACCTGGTTTCGGAGGAAGAATTGAGTGCCGTGAACCCCGCCATGCTCCGGTTGGCCCTGGCCGAGTTGCTGGTGCAGTGCCCCGTGTACCGGTACTACGGCAACCAGTTTCCGCTGGCCCAACCGGAGGCCGAAGCATTGCGTCAGATGCTGAACCAGGTCAGGAATCGGGCCTTGGAATTGGGTGCCGCCGCTGATTTGCTGGAAACCGTTTGGCTGGAAAAACCCCGCCTGGCCAACGCCGATTACAACGCCCGCGCCTTGCGCACCTACCAACGGTGTATGCAGTTTACGGGGCCGCTAATGGCAAAAGGCGTGGAAGACACATTGTTTTACACCTATTTCCGGTTCATTGGCCACAACGAAGTGGGCGATGCGCCAGGTACGTTTGGCCTGGGCGCAGGTACGTTCCACGGGGCCATGCAGGCGCGGCAAGCGCAGTGGCCCCTGGCCATGAGCACCACCGCCACGCACGACACCAAACGCGGCGAAGATACCCGCGCCCGCCTCAACGTGCTGACTGATTTGGGCCACGAATGGACCCAAACCGCCCAACGCTGGCTCACCCAAACCGATGCCTGGCGCACCAACGACATGCCCGACCGCAACGATGCCTATTTTGTGCTTCAAACGCTGGTGGGAGCCTGGCCCCTGCCCGGCCAACCGCACGATGACCTGCCCAACCGCCTGGCCCATTACCTGACCAAAGCCCTTCAGGAAGCCAAACGGCACACCAACTGGACCGCGCCCAACCAGCCCTACATGGCCGCCACCCACGCTTACCTGACCCGGTTGCTAAACCCCGCAGGTACGTTTTGGCCTGATTTTGAGGTATTTATGGCCCGAATCGCCGATTTTTCAGTCATCAATTCGCTGGTGCAGGTGCTGCTCAAATTCACAACGCCCGGTGTTCCCGACGTGTATCAGGGCTGCGAACTGTTCGATTTTAGCCTGGTAGACCCCGACAACCGCCGCCCGGTCAACTACGCCCACCGGGCCAGCCTATTAGCTGATTCAGGCCAAAAAAAACCTGATTTCACCAAGCTCTGGGCCGACCGGTATAGCGGGCAAATCAAGCTGTGGCTCACCCAGACGCTGTTGCACGAACGCCGCCAAAACCCCGACTTTTGGGCCACCGCCGCCTACCATCCCCTCACCGTTACGGGTACGTTCCGCGAGCACGTGTTGGCTTTTGCCCGCACCACACCCACGCGCTCGTGTGTGGTGGTGGTGCCCTTGCATTTGGCCCGGCTCTGCCGGGAAACAAACCAAACCGACCTCCTTCGCCTCGATTGGCAGGACACGGCGGTGAGCCTACCCGCCTGGGGCCACTGGCACGATGTCTGGCAAAACCGCCCCGCAGGTACGTCCCTAACAACAATTTTGGGCCAAAACATACCCGTAGGTTTGCTAATGCAAGGGGAGTGACCGGGCGGCGGTGGTCGGCGCGGCCAACGCGCCGACCACCGCCGCCCCCAACCCCACCCCATTAGGGAGGGGAGTTGAATCGGCGTAGCTTCGCTAACTGGCTGGCAATAAGCGAAGCTACGCCGAGGTTGCTCCCCTCCCTAACGGGGAGGGGTTGGGGGTGGGGTGGCCGGGCGGCGGTGGTCAGCGCGTTGGCTCGTTTTTTGGGGTACATAACATGAATAGCCCTACCTTACGTACATTCGTGACATAGGGCGTTCGTTCTGCCTATACTCAACGCGCACATGACTCAACGTTTACCTACCGAACCCCCTCTTTCTACCCTGCTGGGCATCCTCAACGATACGCCCAACGGTGTGGTGGCCTACCAACCCATTCGGGATGCAGCAGGTGCCGTAACTGACTACCAGACAACGTATTATAACGAACGTGCCCGCCAACTGCTGGGCTGGAGCGAGGCTGATTTTGCCGAAAAAACCCTGTTTGAGCGGTTTCCCGAAGGGCGGCAACTGGCCGAAACATACATGCCGTTGATGCTGAACGATACGCCATTTATTCAGGAATCATTTTTTGAAAAGGCACAATGCTGGCTCGAAACCCAGGCCCGAAAACTGGACGGCGGCGGCTTTTTTCTGATTCTGCGCGATATCACCGACCGCAAACAAGCCGAAGCCGCCTGGAAAAACAGTGCCGCCATGCTCCAAACCGTGCTCGACGGGGTACAGTCGGGGGTGGCTTCTTTTCTGGCCGTTCGGGATGAGCACGGCCAGATTATTGACTTTGCTTTTAGCTCTGCCAATCAGTTGGGCTACGCGCTGATGCAAAAAACAGCCGACGAGATGAGCGGTGGTCGACTGCTTTTTCATTTTCCCCACGTGTATGAATCAGGGTTGTTTGCCCGGTACGTGACCACGGTGGAAACGGGTCAACAGCAACAATTTGAGCAACAATACCATTTTGATGGCCTGAATCGCTGGTTTGATGTGGCAGCGGTGAAACAGGGCGGTGATGGGCTGTTACTCACGTTTCTGGATATTTCGGAGCGCAAAAAAGCCCAGCAGGAGTTGGTAGCGCAGGCCAATCAGCTATCGGCCATTTTCGAATCCTCGCCCAACGGCATTATTTCCATGCAGGCCCTGCGCAATGAACAGGGTGTACCCACCGATTTTCTGATTGAAGCGGCCAACCCGGCCACCCTCACCATGACCGGGCGCGAACCGGCCACGTTGGTAGGTAGTAAACTGCACACCATGTTTCCCGGAAACGAGGAAGCTGGTTTTCTCGCTCTTTACCGGCGAGTATTGGCTACGGGTATGCCCGAAAGTGCTACGCAGTATTACCACGACGAACATGGGCTGGAAGCCTGGTTTCAGGTGTCGGCGGTGCGGCAGGGGCAGGAGCGAATAGTGGTCACGTTCAGCGACGTAACGGCGGCGCAGCAGCTTCAACGGCAACTGCGCGAGTCGAACCAGAGCCTGGAACAGTTTGCCGCCTTTGCCAGCCACGACTTGCAGGAACCCCTGCGCAAGGTGCAGGCCTTCGGCGATGTGCTGGTGAACGAGTTTGGCCCCCAACTGGGCGACACCGGCCAGACCCTGATTGGGCGCATGAAGAGTGCCACCGAACGAATGTCGACGCTGATTCAAGACCTGCTGGCGTTTTCCCGCATTGCCAGCCAACCCGAAACTAACCACGCCCTGGATCTGACCCGGCTGGTAGACGAGGTGCTGACCGATCTGGAAACGCGGGTGGCCGAAAAACGCGCCGAAATAACCATCGAGACGTTACCCACCATCAACGGCAATGCGTTGGCCATGAGGCAGTTGTTTCAGAATTTGCTGACCAATGCGCTTAAGTTTTCTCATCCCGATGTGCCGCCCCGCATTCAGGTGAACGCCCGGCAGGTGAACGCCCGCAACGTACCGGTGGCGTTGCCCGCCCCCAAAGCGGCCCTGTATTGGCGTGTTGAAGTGCGCGACAACGGTATTGGGCTGGACCTTCAGTACAAAGACCGAATTTTCAGCGCGTTTCAGCGGCTTCATGCCCAAAACAGCCCCTACGGTGGCACTGGTATTGGCCTGGCCATCGTCAAAAAAGTGGTCGACCAGCACCGGGGTGGCATTGAGGTGGAGAGTGTACCCGGCGAAGGGTCGGCGTTTATGGTGTATTTACCCGTTTGATTGCAGGCTTCGGGGCGGCGGGCAACCGCTCGAAGATCACGTAGCCGTTTTCCTCTTCCACCACGCGCAGGCGGGGGTTGGCGCGGTAGCCGCTGGCCGAGGTGATTTTGGTAATCAGGTACGTTGGTTTATCCACCGGCCCGTCGGTCAGGTACGCCTCTTGCCGGGTGAGCGGGTTGACGGGTGGCTGTTTTCGGAAGTAAAAAAGCTGGGCGTAGCTTTTGTAGCCAACCGGTTCGGCATACACCGCCTGCCCCCGCCTGGATTCGTAGAACCGCACCACGGCCCCCTGTACATACTCCTCAATATTGGGCACCACCAGGCTCAAATACAGCCACAGGCAACCAGCGGTGGCCATAAATAACGCCCATACCGAGCCAGGAAGCGGGTTTTGGTCGGTGATGCGGTTGTGTTGAACCACAAACCGGAGCCGGAAAATAGCCGCCAGCAGCACCGCCAGGTACGTTGCCCCAATAGCCCATTCCCAGCCGCCCCACACCACGTTGGCTTGCAGGTTGGCCACGGCAAAGGGGTCGTTGATGTACGGAATCAGCACGGATTTAAACTGCCCCACCACCGGCAACAGCGTGAGCACCAGCCCCAGCAGCCCGCCCACCACCACCAGCCCCGCCGTGAGGGGCCACCGCCAAACGGCCCGCCCCGCCAGCAGATTATGCAGATGCCACGCCGCCAGATACGACACCGGAAACCAGGCCATGCTGGAATAATGCACGATTTTGGTCTTCACGATGGAAAAAAGTACCATCACCACCCAAAACAGGGCCACCATCCAGAGCCTAAAATCGAGCGGGTTGGCGCGGGTGGCAGCATCGGCCCACAGGTAGCGGATGGCGAAGATGGAGAGCGGAAAACACCCCACCAGCACCACCACAAAATGGTAGTAGACCGGTTGGCCATGGCCCGCGTCGGGTGTGCTGAACAGGCGGATCTGGTAGCGGACAAATTCCTGTAAAAACGCGGGGCCGTTGCGCCACACTTCCAGCCCAAACCAGCCCGAAGCCACCGCCAGCACCACGCCCGCCGCCAGGGCCAAATGCCACCCCCGCACCAGCGGCCTGAACCGCCCCACGGCCCAGACCACCCCCACCGTGAGGCCCGCCAGCAATGCCCCCACGGGGCCTTTGGTCAGCACGGCCAGCCCCACAAATAACCCGCTTAGGACAACGTACCTGACCACCCCGGCCCGTTTGTAGTGCTCCACGGCGCGGTAGGCGTAAACGATCCCCAGAAAAATGAATAGGTTAAACGTGGGGTCGATGATGGCCGTTTTGAAATACAGGTGCGGCGTGAGGGCACCCAGGTAGCCCAACGCCCATAACAGGCCAAAACGGGCGTTGTGGAGGTGTTTTCCCACGAAAAAGAACGTCAGCAGCGTGGCTATGCCCATGAGGGCATTGGGCAACCGGGCGGCATATTCGCCCACGCCCAGCCCGTGCATGGCTAGTGCCTGAAGCCAGAAAAACAGCGGCGGCTTCTCCCAAAACGGCTCGAAATTGATCTGCACCCGCGCATAATTGCCCGTCACGAGCATCTCCCGCGCCGACTCGGCGAAGTTGATTTCGTCCCAGTCGAAGAGGTGAACGCGGCCCAAAAACGGGAGGTAAAAAAACGCCCCCAGGGCCAGGAGCAGGAGGGGGTACAGCCGGGATCGGGTCATAGAGTTACCCCACCCCCAACCCCTCCCCGTAAGGGAGGGGAGCAGCCGTACCCAAAAGCTACGCCCATTAGCGAAGCTACGCGGTAGCTACTCCCCTCCCTAATGGGGAGGGGCTGGGGGTGGGGTCTTTACGGTTTTAGCACAAAAATATCTTTCGTATTACGGCCCAGCCCGTCGTAGTCCAGGCCGTAGCCGACCACGAATTTATTCTCGATCTCGAAGCCCACGTAGGTTAGATCAACGGGGGTTTGCAGGGCGGCGGGTTTGAAGAGTAGGGTAGCCACGGCAATGGAAGCGGGCTGCTTTTCGGCCAGTTGTTGGCATATATGGCTGATGGTCAGGCCAGTATCCACAATATCTTCCACCACAATCAGGTCGCGCCCGGCAAGGTTTTCGGTCAGGCCCAGAATTTCTCTGACCTGGCCCGACGAGGTGGTTTGTTCGTAAGAGGCCACCCGGATGAAGGTAATCTCGCAGTCGATGGTGAGGTTCTTGAGCAGGTCGGCAGTGAAGAGCACGGCCCCGTTTAGCACCCCCACCACCAAGGGGCACCGCCCGGCATAATCGTGATTTATCTGGTCGGCCAGTTCAGAAATTCGGGCCTGAAGCACGTCACGGTTAAGGAAAGGGACAAAGGTCTTGTCTAGCACGGTCAGCATGGGGACAAAGGTACGGCAGAAAACCACGGCCTGTTAAACGGTTCGGGGCGGCTGGTCGTTGTAGTAGTGCGGCGGGTCAGGTGTTTACAGGCCCGTTGCCTTTCTAATGAACTACCGGTTTTTATTTTTGCTGAGTTGGCTCTTTTTGTGCTCAGGTACGTTGCGGGCGCAGCTTTATTCGTCGGCAGATTTCGACAAAAAATACGACGGGCTGTTGCGGCATCCCGGCGTTCAGATCGAATCGGCGGAGGCCATCAATTACCTGTATAACTACAAATTTGCCCTGGCCGACAAGGAGTTCCGTTGGTTGCGGCTGCGCTACCCCAGTCACCCCATGCCTTATTTTTTGATGGGCATGGCCGAGTGGTGGAAGATGGTGCCCAACACCGAAGTGGAAGCCTACGACCAGCGGTGTCTGGCCCTGATGGATACCACCATTACCCTGGCTGAAACCCTGTATGACAAGAGCGACGACAAACTGGAAGCCTCGTTTTTTCTGGCCGGAGCCTACGCCTACAAAGGCCGCATTTATTCCGAGCGCAAAAAATGGGCAAAGGCCACCATTGCCGGTAAAAACGCGCTGAAATATTTCGAGAAATGCAAAGGCAACGGCGAGATGAACCCCGAACTGATGTTTGGCGACGGGCTATATAACTACTACGCCAAATGGATTCCCGAAAATTATGCCCTGCTGAAACCCATCCTGATGTTTTTCCCGAAGGGCAATAAAGAGCAGGGAATCAAAGAGTTAGAGAAGACGGCCAACAATGCTTTCTACACGCGGGTAGAGGCGCGGTATTTCCTGTTGCAGATTTATAGCATGGAAAACCAGTACGAAAAAGCCTACGACATGGCCAAGTTCATGACCGAGCAATACCCCGATAACCCGTTTTTCGAGCGGTACTACGCCCGGTCGGCGTTTGTGAGGGGGCGGCTTACGGAAGCCGAAACGGTTTCGAAAGATATTCTGGCCAAAATCAGTGCCGGGAAAGATGGCTATGAGGGCGTTAGCGGGCGCACGGCGGCGTACATTCTGGCCTACATCAGCCAGAATTTTTACCATAACAACGCCGAAGCCAAGAAATATTACCAGCAGGCGGTAGACTTTGCCCTGGCTACCAAAGCCAAAAATGCGGGCTACTATTGGTCGTCGGTATTGGGCTTGGCCCGCCTTGCCGATGCCGAGAAAGAGTATGACCTGGCCCGGACATATTACGCGGAAGTGCTGGATAACGCCGAACGGAAATCGGCGCAATACATTGAAGCCAAAAAAGCCATCAAAGAGGGCAAGCAGTCGCGGCGGGAAGAGCGGCGCAAGCAAAAGTAGGAGCCGGGCAGAGTTACGTGTCAGGCGTTGCGCAGGGCCGTCACGTCGGCCACTGGTACGTTAAAGAGGTCAGCAATCTCATCGTCGGTAAGTTTTCCCTGCGCGATGGCCCGGCTAATACTCTGTTGGGTGGCCAAAGCCACGCCTTTTTCCATGCCCTTTTCCATACCCTTTTCCATGCCTCTTTCTTCGGCATCTTCCAGTTTGGTTTGGTATACGTCGCGTTCAATAACCTGATTTTCAATGTGTTTCAGATAGATACGGCGGTCGCGCTCGCTGAGGCCTTCAAATTCCAGCCGTTTTCGCACCAAGTTTAACCCCTTCGCTTTCGAGCCGGGCCGCACCACGTTGTTCTTCAGGTAATACATCCAATCGTCGAGGCTGTCTTTGGCCAGATCGTTGAAGGCGTTTACCTTCAGAATGTAATATTCGGGGTAAATCTCATGCACATGATTGATGGAGAATTTCTTCTGTTGCCGCTCCGATAGCCCCAGCAAATCGCCTGAATGCAGGCCACGGAATTCAGTTTTGCCGTGGTATACGTAATCATTGCCCTGCCCCAGGTTGAAGTACACGATGTTGATGGCGTATACTTTCTTAACATCCTGATAGGCCGCGCTGAGGTTGAAGTGCTCCACCACGGCTTTGGCGGTGGCAAAGGCCATGCGGTAGAAATAGTCTACCTCGCTCTCGGCCTGTAACTCAATGATAATGAGTTGCCCCTTACTGTTGAGGGCCAGCATATCGACCCGGTTAAACTTCAGGCCCGGCAACTCCTGGTTGCTCTCGCTCTCCAGAATCTGCTCAATTTTGATGTCCTCCCGAAGCAGTTCAGACAGAAAACCTTCCAGAATATCAAAATTGGACTTCTGGCGCAGGAGCCGTTTCATGGCCCAATCGAAACGAATCAGGGTCTTTGCCATAGTGGGGGGAAGCGAAATCAGGGGATGGGCATGACTTTGCTCTCCTTGAAGGTCGAAAGAATGACCATGGTTTGGGTGCTGGCTACTTCTTCGATCTCGTTGATGATTTCGAGCATCAGTTTCTGGTAGGCGGCAATGTCGTGGGAGATGACTTTGAGCAAAAAATCGCCCGAACCGGTAATGTGGTGACACTCAATGATTTCGGGGATGGTTTCCACTTTCGTTACGAACGAGTCTGTCACCATTTTTTTGTGGCCCACCAGGTTCACCATCACGAACGTGGTAACGCCGAGGCCCACTTTTTCGCGGTCTAGCTGGGCGTGGTAACTTTGAATAATGCCCGAAGTCTCCAATTTCTTGACCCGCTCCAGAGTGGGGGCCGGCGAGAGGCCGATTTCTTTCGATAGTTGAGCGTTGGTAATTTTAGCGTTTGACTGGAGGATGTCTAGCACCTTCCGGTCAATTTGGTCAAGTTTCATCAGCAACGGGGTTTGGCTGGAGTGGTTTTGAGTTGGCCGCGCAAAGTTACGTACCTGAGCCAATTTATTCTAAAATCATGCCGTAATTATCCGTTTCGAGGAAATAAAAAACGGCCTAACGCCCGTTTAGCCACAGAATATTGGGGGTGGAAATGTCTAATTTTTTCCCTGAATTATCGCTTCGATACCTTATTGTGGGTAATGATCCGTTGGCTTTTGGAATGAAACCGAACGTCTCCGTCTTCGCCTACGCTCGATTTGGTAGCGTGTTTGGTGGCCCGGCCCTGCACCCGCGCCCGCCACATTCGGAACGAGGACGCTTTCATCTCGCGCCGCATCAGCACAATAACGTCCTGCTCGCCGAGGCCAAACTGCGCCCGGATGGCCTCAAACGGTGTGCGGTCTTCCCAGGCCATTTCAATAACCCGGTCAATGTCTTCGGGCGAAAGGGGTTGTTTTTCGGGGTTCATAACAGGTAAACCAACCGAACGTACCTGTAGTTAAGAAAGTTACTGCCTGAACGCCCTGCCATGCCCTACACCGCTGCCCAAACCGCCGACCTCCTGACCCGCCCCCTACGTTACCTGTTGGTAGCGCAACAGGGCCATGTGCTGACGCTGTCACTGAACCGGCCCGAAAAGAAAAATGCCCTCCACCCGCCCCTGCTGGCCGAACTGGCCTACGCCCTGGCCTACGCCCGCCACGCGCCCTCGGTGTGGGTGGTGGTGCTGGCGGCGGCGGGCGATGTTTTCTGCGCCGGTATGGACCTGAAAGCACTCACCACCGGCGATGCCGAACCTCTGAACGTACCTGAGCCAACGGAGCCAATTCGGTTGGGCGAGTTGATGGCCGGGCTGCACAAACCCTGCGTGGTGCGGGTGCAGGGGCCGGTCTATGCCGGTGGTTTTTTGCTGGTGGGCGGGGCCACCCACGCCGTGGGGGCCGATACGGCCACCTTTGCCCTGCCCGAAGTGCGGCGGGGGCTGTTTCCGTTTCAGGTGCTGGCCGTGTTGCGGCAACTCATGCCCGCCCGGCTGGCAATGGACTTGTGTTTACGGGGAAAAACCCTCACCGCCGCCCAGGCCCTGGCCACGGGTTTGCTCACGCAGGTGGTGCCGCCCGATGCCCTCGACGGGGCCGTCCAGAGCCTGGTTAATGACCTCCTTCAAGCTTCGCCCACGGCCATTCAGGCGGGGTTGCGGGCGGCGCAAGAGCTTCAGAACGTACCTGAGAGCCAACAACAGGCTTTTTTGCTCGATCAGTTTACGCAGCTTCAGCAAACCGCCGATGCCCGCGAGGGTCTAGCCGCGTTCCGCGAAAAACGCCCGCCGGTGTGGCAGAATCCGTAGGCGTTGCGCCACTATTTTTGCCCCTTTTCTGTTTCCTGTTTATGCAGAATATCATCCAGCTTTTGCCCGATTCCATCGCCAACCAGATTGCGGCGGGCGAGGTGGTGCAACGCCCGGCATCGGTGGTGAAAGAACTGCTCGAAAACGCCGTGGATGCCGGGGCGCGGCTGGTGCAACTGGTAGTGCGCGAGGCGGGACGAAACCTGGTGCAGGTCATTGACGACGGCAAAGGCATGACCGAAACCGATGCCCGGATGAGCTTCGAGCGGCACGCCACCTCCAAAATCCGCACCTCCGACGATCTGTTTAAAATTCGGACGATGGGTTTCCGGGGCGAGGCACTGGCCTCCATTGCGGCGGTGGCGCAGGTGGAAATGCGCACCCGCCGCGCCGACGACGAACTGGGTACGTTGGTCAGGATAGACGGGTCGGACGTGAAGGCGCAGGAGCCGGTGTCGTGTTTGCCGGGGACGAATCTGCTGGTCAAAAACCTGTTTTTCAACGTACCAGCGCGGCGTAACTTCCTCAAATCCAACTCGGTCGAGATGCGCCACATCATCGACGAGTTTCAGCGGGTGGCGTTGGCCAACCCCGAAGTGGGCTTCTCGCTGTTCCACAACGATCAGGAAGTGTTTAACCTGGTGGCGGGCAAACTCAGCCGCCGCATTGTGGATATGTTCGGTAAAACCTACCGCGAACAACTAGCCGCCTGCGACGAACAAACGCCCTACGTGTCGGTGAGTGGGTACATTGGCAAGCCCGAATCGGCTCGGAAAACGCGCAACGAGCAGTTTTTTTTCGTCAATAACCGCTATGTCAAGCACAGCTACCTGCACCACGCGGTGGTGGGGGCCTACGAAAGCACCATCCCCGATGGGCACCACCCGTTTTATGTGCTGTTTATCGAAATCGATCCGTCGCACATCGATATCAACATTCACCCCACCAAAACCGAGATTAAGTTTGATGACGAACGGTCTATTTATGCCATTGTGATGGCGGCGGTGCGGCGGGCCATCGGGGTTTATAACCTCTCGCCCTCGCTCGACTTTGACCTCGACGTTAATTTCCTGGCAGGGCGCGGCGGCGGGCCGGTTCCTGCCGAAAAATCCGGTCAGCCAGCCAGCGCGGTCGGTTCCGGCGTTCGGGCGGTGGTGCCCTCGTGGGGGCAGAACACTGCCGCCGAAATCCCGACCCGTGCTGGTGCGGTGGCAAACCGGGATGATAACCGCCCGCCCACGCCCGCCCACCACGAAGCCCCCGCCAAGCCCATGCCCCAAAACTGGCAGGCGTTGTTCGAGGGGCAGAAAAAAGAGCAGACCGCCCCGCCGCCAGACAACCAAAACGGTAATTGGCTCGACCATGCCCCCGTTACCAACGTACCTGCGCCCCGCCCGCCTACGCCCGCCGTTGCCGCCACCGCCGACGAGCCGGTTACGATGGGGAGCCGCGCCAACCGCCTCACCACCCCGCCCGAACCCGAACCCGACAGCCCGGATGCGGTGGTTATTCAAGTGAAAAACCGCTACCTGGTCACGACCGTGAAGGCTGGGCTGCTGCTCATTGACCAACGCGGAGCCTACGAACGGATTTTGTACGACCAATTTCAGTCGGCACTGACCAAGAGTACCGGTACGTCGCAGCAACTGCTGTTCCCCAAAACCGTGACCGTCTCGCCGGTCGATTACCAACTGGCCCTCGACCTGCGGACGGAACTGGAAAACGTGGGGTTTCAATTCGATGAACTGGGGGCGCACACGTTCGTGATTCGGGGTGTGCCCGCCCAAACCACCGACGAGCGGGAGGAAGAACTGTTTGCCAACCTGCTGGCGCAACTCCGCGAAGACACGGGCCGGTTAAAGCTCGACCGGGCCGAATCCCTGGCGCGGTCGTTGGCCAAACGGTCGGCGGCGCGGCACCAGAAACCCCTGGGCCAACCCGAACGCCGGGCGGTGGTCGATCAGCTTTTTGCGTCGTCAAACCCCAGTTATACGCCTGGTGGTGAGGCCATTACCTCATTGCTTTCGGTAGAAAAACTAGCCAGCCTGTTTAAATAATTTGGGATTGTGGATTTGGGATTTGGGATTGACTTCCAGCGGGTCAATCAATCCCAAATCCCAAATCCCAAATCCCGAATCTTGATCATTGGCGCAGGTCCGGCGGGCGCAAGTCTGGCGATTCGTCTGGCGCGGAATAATTTTGAAGTTACATTAATCGAACGCGAGC
>JAYUKZ010000425.1:0-23759 GCA_043763995.1 Fibrella sp. | reverse complement strand
ACGCGGGACCGCCCGCCCTTACAATGCCGTCGTTGAAACCAATAGCCAATTTGTGTGACGGTGCCTGTGTAGGGGCGGGCGGTCCCGCGTCCGGGCTTGCCTCCGCCCTACGCCGATAAACAACGCGCCGAATACAAACACGTTGATAAACAATACGCCGATAAACAACACGCCGAATACAAATACGCCGATGCAAATACGCTGATAAACAGTACGCTTGCGTCAGCGTTCAGGCGAAAGTACCTGAAAAATCGCCGTTCGTGAAAAAAAAGCTACCATTTCCGCCCCACGCCGGGCCGTGTTGTTTAAGAGAAGTTAAACAGGCTATCTTTGACACACTCTCCTGACCTAACTCTACATCTGTCATGCCGAACCAATCGTCCGTGTCGTTCTGGAACGAAAAATGGTTGCCCATCGTGTATGCCGACGTACTGAACCCACCCCGGTATGAGGTGTCGGACTATGGCCGGTTGCGAAGTTACCAAACTGGTCCTGAGCCGGTTATCATCAAAGGGTCGGTCATTCAGGGGTACCGGTCGCTCAACATCCGGTGCGGCGGCAAGACCATCAGCCGGTACGTTCACAAGCTGGTGGCCGAGTGCTTTTTGCCCCCCGCTAAACCGGGCCACACCTTCGTCATTCACCTCGACCACGACAAGCTCAACAACCGGGCGCAGAACCTGCTTTTGGTTACGAAGGAAGCCATGATTACTCACAACCGGGCTAACCCCAACGTGCTGAACCGAGTGATGCCCAAACGTACCAGCAACTATAAGCTGACGGAAAGCAAGGTGATTGTGATTAAGAAATTGCTTCGGAACGACAAAAACCGGCTCAAAACCATTGCCCGGCAGTTTGGCATCACCCACACCCAACTGAACCGAATTCGGTCGGGCGAAAATTGGAAGCAGGTAATTTTGGACGACGAAACGCTACACCCCCGGCCCGTGCTGGCCTGAAAATGGGCACACCGGCCTTAGTTATGCACCGCCCGCGAGGGGCCGGTGAGGGGGATGGCAATGAAAAACGACGTACCTACGCCCGCCGCCGTCTCGAACCAGATGCTGCCCCCGGCGTGTTCTACGCCCCGTTTCGAGAGGGCCAGGCCAACGCCCGTGCCGCCTTGCTTGGTGCTGAAATTAGGCAGAAATACTTTGGCCCGAATACCTTCCGGGATACCCTCGCCGTTGTCGTGCACTTCCACGTTGGCGTTGCCGTCGGTGGTGAACAACCGCAAATCAATGACCGGGCGTTTTTGGGGTGCCACCGATTGGATGCCGTTGATGATGAGGTTGGTCATAATGCGCATCAGCATCTGCCGGTCGCCCATGATCCAGACCGGCCCCAATTCTACCTGCCGCCTGATGACCACCGTTTTGTCGTCGGCGTAGAGGTCGGCGGCTTTGTGCAGCACCGACGTTAGCTCTACCAGTTCGTTTTGGGGCAGGGGCATATTGGCAAAATCAGAGAACGAGGTGGCAATATCGCTGATGTTGTCGATCTGATCCAGCAGCGAATCCAGGGTGCGGCTCACGGCCCGGTCGGTAACGGGGTTGGTGCCGGGCAGGGTGCGCTGAAGCTGTTGCAGGGTGAGCTTCATGGGCGTGAGGGGGTTCTTGATCTCGTGGGCCACCTGCTTGGCCATCTCCCGCCAGGCCGACTGTTTTTCGCTCTGCGCCAACGAAAATTTGCTCTCTTCCAGTTTGGTCAGCATCCGGTTATATTCTTTCACCAAGGCCCCAATTTCGTCGTCCGATTGCCACTCGATGGTCTGGTTCAACCGGTCGAGGCTGGTTCGGCGGATGGTCTGGGTCATCATTCGGAGGGGTTTGGTAATGCTGTGGGAGGCCATGTAGCTTAGCACCAAAAACAGCAAAAACAACGACGTAAACACGCTCAGGGCCGAGGAGACCACTTCCAGCAACTGCCGGTCGAGTTCGGGCCGGGCCTGGAAATAGGGTACGCTCAGGATGCCCATCAACCGCCCGTCGAACGATTTGATCCCGGCGTAGGCGGTGCTGAAACTCTTCGACCCCAACGATTCAGGCAGTAGAGCCTGATTTTCTTTGTCTTCCACCACATGGATATACGCCAACGGATTGATGTAGGGCGACAGATGCCCGCTTTCGTACATCAGCTTGCGGGTGGTGGTGTAGAGCCGCCCCCGCGTGTCGAAGAGGTTAATGTCAATATCGGCATCGCGGGCAATGGTTTCCAGTTCCTGTTCCATGGCCTCTTTGCTGCGGATGTTGCGGATGTGCTCGTCGAGGTAAGCTTCAAAGTTGGCGGCAATGTTTTTGGTGTTGCTGATGTAGTTGGCCTCCTGGTTGGCCACGTAGTTGTTGCTGATGACTCCTAAAATAATGACCACCACCATGACCAGAGGCAGAAAAAACGCCAGGTTCAGCAAAATCTGCACCCGTGTGGAGTAATTTATGTGGAACCGCGCAATGCCGTACTGCACCGCGTAGAGCAAAATGACCACAATGGTAGACAGCACCAGGATTAGGTACAAAAACGAAAAATTGGCAAACACGCTGCCAAACGGATATTCCGGCGACGACACCACGATGGTGCGGGCGTTGGTGCCGCGCATGGCCAGGTGGTTGTAGTTGCCCATCGTCACGCCTGCTTCGTACAGGTCGGGGTTGGCCAGGGCGGCGGCGGGCATTCGCCGTTCGTAGTTATACGTACCGGTGCTGTGGGTGAGGTGGGCGGCGGTACCCCGGCCCGTTTGCTCGTACACGGCGTGGCTGTATTCGCGCATTTTGGGCGACTGCACCAGTTTGTCGTCTACCAGAAATGTGGGGTAAACCGAACTGGGTGTCTCTTTGCGCAGCTTCAGGTCCAGCACGGCATAACCCACCACGGTACTGTCGGAGCCGCGCACGTCAATAAAATCGACGTATTCTTTGATGAACTGGTTGCCCACTTCGTTCACAAAATACAAGTTGCCGTACTGCGTTTTGTAGGGGGCTTTCTGAAACCGTAGCACATACTGGCTCAGCGACAGGGCATTATCACTGGCATCGAGCGGTTTGCCGGCGGCATCGAACGACGCGATTTCGGTGTCGTACTTGTCGAAATAGCGGTCGAGGTGTAGGCTTTTGATGCGTTTCTGGATGCGTTCGCGCCGGAACAGCAGCGTGTCGGTAAGGAACGCCCGGCGAATGTCGGGGTCACTGTTGACGGATGCCTGGGCTTTGTGGAGCAGAAATTCGCCGTATTCGTCATTTTCGGCCAGGAGTTGGCTACCCACTTCTTTCTTGTTCAGCAGATCTTCGCGCAGGTGTTGGCGGTACACCACGCTGGCCCCGGTGCTGGCAAAAACAAAACTACCCATGAACAGGTAAAGCGACGTTTTGTAGCGAAAGGTGTAGAGGTAACGCGGAAACCGGCTCAGGTATAGGGCCAGAAAATACAGGCCATTTAGCAGGTAAAGCGGCTCTACCGGTTGCCCGTTGGCCAGCACCAGACCTACGCCCACGCTCAGCAACGTACCTGCCAGGAACCAAACCAGCCCCTGACGCGGGCGGGTATTGAGGCGCATGAACAGGCTCACGAGGATGTGTTGCGCCAGAAAATACAGAATGGCCAAAATCACAAAAAACAGCAGACTGGCCACTTTCAAGGGCGAAAATTCGATGGCCAACCCCAGGTTGAGTGTATACTGCGATTTTTCGTAGAGGGCATTCAACTGGTTGAAACACAGAAAATAGACCCCGTAGCTTAGCACCACTGTGCTTACCGACACCACCCGCCATCCCCATGTCGGCAGGTGGGTAAGCCAGAAATACGTTTTCGACCGGTAAAAATTTCCGACAAAATAAAACGCAATCAGCACCAGCGCCACGCCGTTCAGCATCAGGTCGCCCAGGGAGGGGGCCAGTTCCGACGAGGCGTAGTGTTTGGCACTGAAAAGGTCGTTTTCGATGAACAGATACGGTGCCCCCACGTAGAGCATCAGCCCCCGCAGCAGCAGCAAATAGCCCACCAGCCAGGCCAACCCCAGCTCGTAGCGACGTACCTGGGCGGCGCGGCTCAGTTGCCGGAACACATACAGGCCCAGCAGTAGCACCGAGAGCGTGGCCAGAATGACGGTGTTGACGGGGGTGGTATGGTTCCGAAACGGATCGACCACGGGTGGCACCACCGAGAACAGAAACACCGGCGTAGCATCGTAAATATTCTGATACGCCAGACCCTTTGTGGCTTTAAGTTCCTGAGGATCAAGCGAAAAAAGGGCCGGATTGTAGCCCGATTGCAAATACGAGTTGGTGGTGGTATACTGCCGGTAGACCATGATCAACGAAAAAACGTCGAGCGTATCGCCCTGCCGGTAAGTGCGGGCGTGGCTCACAATGAACCGCCCCTGGTCGAAATCGATCAGGCGGGGGTAGCGCACACTGGCAACGCGGGCGTAGTCGGGAATGAACCGGTTGTCGGACCAGAACAGTAACCGCTTGTTTTTGAAGATGTAATAGGGGTAGTTGGTGGGCTGGCTCAGGGTGCTGAAGGCGTAGTTGGGCACCGTGGGAAGGCGGGCCGTGAGTTGCCCCAACTCGCTGATACTCTGCTGACTGTTGGTTTTAATCCGCTCCTGAATGGCCGATACGTACTGCTCGTCGGTGGCACCGGGGGCGTTTTGTTCCAGAAACGTCCAGCACAACACCGAGGCGCAGCAAGCCACTATGGCCAACAGCAGGAAGATATGTCGTTCGATGAAAAGCACAGGAGAAGGAGTCGGGCAAGGGTATATTCGGTGAAAACAGACCTAAAATCGTGCCATTATTTTGGGGCGGGGTTTTTCTCCACCACAAAGCCCTGCGTGTCGTCGGTTTGTTCGTAGCCAATGGTAACATCGAGCACGTAGAGCAAATGCCGTTTGTCGATAATGACCCGGATTTCGTCTACCCAATACACCTCATCGGTGGGGCCGGGCAAATCGAACCCCAGTAGCCAGGCAGCCCCGCAGCCGCCGCCTTTTATGCCCACCCGCAGGCCATACGCGGGCGGAATCTTTTGCGTTGTTAACGTGTCAATAATCTGAAGGCGGGCTTCGGGCCGGAACCGAACGGGGGCAGCAATCATGGCGGGCATCGGCGGCAACGTACCTACGGGCTAATTCACCTCTAAACTACAACAAAATGGCCGTCCTCAGCGACCTTCTCAAACTCTTTATCCCTGCCGCGCTGGTGCTCTATGGTATGTACCTGACGGTGAAACTGCTGCTGGAACGCGAAGCCGCTACCCACCGCCACCAAACCACCCATCGCTACACCGAGGCCGTGGTACCCATCCGGCTGCAAGCCTACGAGCGGGTAGTGCTTTTTCTGGAACGAATTAGCCCCAACCATTTGCTGCTACGGCTGGGCAACCAGGCCGACACCGCCCTGGAACTACACCAGTTGCTGCTGCGCGACATCCGGGACGAGTATAACCACAACCTCTCGCAGCAGGTCTACATGAGCCAATCGGCCTGGGATCAGGTGCAGAACGCCATGAACGAAGTTACCACGATCATCAACCAGGCATCGGGCGAGGTTGGCCCCAACGCCGCTGCCATCGACCTGTCGAAGCGTATCTTTGAGCGCATTATTCAGCGCAACCGCCAGCCCACCGCCGACGCGCTCACGGCGGTAAAGGAAGAAATTCAGTCGGTATTTATGTAGACCGTTAGGGCGGGAAAAGACACCCGTCCGGTACGTTACCCGCCATGATCGAACTGCTTACGGTAGCCGCTTTAGTGGGCTATATCGTTTACCTCCGCTACTATGCCGACCCCCGTTCGGAGGCTGACAAACAGGCCGACCAACTGCGAGAGGGCATCGATTTGTTCGAGGCCGAACGCCTGGCCGCCGCGTTGGCCTACTTCAACGCCGCCCTGAAAAAGCAACCCAAGCTGGCGTTGGCTTACGGCTATCGCGCCCGCATTTACCGCCTCCTGGGCGATGCCGATGCCGCCCTGACCGATCTCCGAACGGGCCTCAGCTACAACGATACCCTGGCCGACCTGCACCTGGAAATCGGCCAGATTCATTACGAACAGGCTGATTTCGGGGCCGCGCTCCTCGATTTCGACAAGGCTGTTTTCCACGGAAACCAGTCGGAGGCGTACCACTGGCGGGGGCGGGTGCGGCAACAATTGGGGCAAGCGGGGCCAGGGGAGCAGGATCTGGCCAAAGGTGAGGCCCTGCTGCAAACCGCCCGGCAGGTGCTGGGTACGTTGCCCGCCCGGCCCACGCGGTTTTTGTCGCGCCCGTTGCTGGTTCATGCCGGGTTCACGCTGCTAAACACGGTATTGTTGCTGGTGGTCATTAAAAACAGCACGGTCATTCACTTGCCCTACTTGGTGGCAGTAGCTTCGGCGGGGGCCATTGGCTTTGCCGAACCGCGTAAAGGCTGGGTGCTGGCTCTGGGGCAAACGGCGTTGCTCTGGCTGAGCTACCGGTTTCTGGCCCCCCCGCCCACGTCGGGCGTGGTGGGCGAGGTAGAGCTTTTCAGCCTCTACGGGGCCATTGGTCTCACCTTTGCGGGTAGTTTTCTGGGCGGTTTGCTCAAACGGGCGCAAGCCTGATTTTTCCGAATTTCATTCCAAAAAAACAGTTTATGTCCCTCCTGACGGTTGTACACGTATCGGGCATTGTCAGCCTGGCCGAAGCTCGTTATTGCGCGGGTATGGGCGTTGAGTTGCTCGGTTTTTGCCTCGACCCGCACCACCCCGCCTACGTTGACCCGGCCCGTTTTCGGGAAATTCGGGGTTGGCTGGCCGGGGTGCTGGTGGTGGGTGAAACCAGCCAAACCCACCCCGCGCAGATTCAATCCCTGCTGGATACCTACCAACCTGACTACCTTCAACTAGACGACGTATCGCTGCTGCCCGCGCCAGGTACGTTGGGTATTCCGTTGGTGCTGCGGGTGAATCTGGCCAATGACGAGCCAGGTACGTTGCCCGACCGGCTCCGGGCGTTGGCCCGCGCACCGTTGTCTGCCCAGGACTATCTGTTGCTGGACGGTCTGCCGCCCCAACCCGATGCCGCCCTAATGGCAACCTTACGCGACCTGGTAGCGCAACACAAATTACTACTACGTGCAACCACTCCCGCCGAGACTCGCTTTTGGCTGGACAACCTACCCGGATCGGGCATTGCCCTAGCGGGTAGCTTGCAAACCGATCCCGATAGTGGTGGGTTCGACGCGCTGATGGACGTGCTGGAAGGGCTGGAGGCAGAGGGCTGAACCCTGGCCCGCAAGCCCGGTTGTTTAGCTCTGGTGCTTACAACCAGAGCCAAACATACCGACTTTGTACGAAGTGCTGCCGGATGGCGAACCTCGCCGGGAGAGATTTAGGAATAGTCAGCGGCTCCGGGTTTGGCACCCGCCGACGGCCTAAAGTTACGTTTGTTCGGAGTTTATTCCCAAATTAAAAGTAGAAAAGCGGTATCGCCTACGGGCCAGTACGCAAAAATCCGGTCAGGGCGTGGGCTGACCGAATTTTTGCGTACTGGCTGAATTGCGCTATCTGGTATTTAATAACAAACTGACTACCAGACGTTTTTTAAATCCCAAATCCCCAATCCGGCATCCCAAATCGTTCTATTTTGTAATGATTTTCAGGTTAATTTTTTTCTGAGGCACCTGGCCCACTTGGTCGTCCTGAACGCCCGTTCCCAACCCAATGGCATCTACCCGGAGGTAGTTGATGCCCGCCGCCACCAGTTGCTGCTTAATGGCATTTACCCGTTTGAACGATAGGGCTTTGTTGGTCAGCCCACCACCCGCACCGGGCGCGTCATTGGCGTAGCCCTGGAGTTGAACTTGCAGGGTAGGCCGGGTTTTTAGCAACGTAATCAGTTCATTTATAGGGCTTTCTGAAGCGGGGGTCAGCGTAAGCGAGGCTGGTTCGAAGGCCACGCCCGTGAGCGGAAAAACGCGGCCTTTGGGTTGGGCGGGGTCGTTCAGGTACGTGGTCAGGGCGGCGTTGAGCGCACTTGCCCCTGGGTTAGTAGCGGGGGTGGCCACGGGCGGCGTGGGGCGGGTGGCCAGTGTATCGGTAGTCGGGATGGCCAACGACCGTGCCACGGTGTCTGCCTTTGCCGAATCGGCAGGGGTCGTGATGGTGTCTGTGTCGGCGGTGCTGTCTAGAGCAGCGCGGCTGTTTTGCCACAAAAAATACCCACCGGTACCCACAGCCAGTAAGATCACCGCACCAATGAGCCACTTTGTCCAAGACCCGTCTGCATCGGCAGTGGGTTCGGGGTTGAAAGAGACCGTGGAAGCAGGGATAGGCCGGGAGGTGGCGGGGATGCCGGGCCGCACGGGGGCGGGTTGGGTGTTGCGCCGGGCGGGAGCGGCCATACCGGCCACAATTTGCTGGATGCCTACTTTCTCAACCAGTTGTGGAAAAAGACTCTCCGGCACGGCGTTGATAAACGCCTCGCGCTGCTCGAAAAGGGCATTGGCCAGCCCGTCGGCATCCAGCTTTTTGTCGTTCACCTGCTTTCCCATCACATCGAGCACCACGCCCGCCGTGAGGCCAAGCAGTGAAATGGCCGAGGAGTTTCGGATGCCCGCATAGCTGGAGATCATGCCCGCAATGGAGCTTTTCATGGCGGGCAGCAACCGGCTGATGGCCTCGTTTCCCGCCGTGATGAGGGTGTGGGTCTGGGTGGCATCTTTCAGCACACCGGGTAGGTTGGCAATGAGGGTACCATCGTACCCGCTTTTCCGAATCTGGCCGAAGAGTTGGTTCACGCCTATCTCGGTGGTGGTGCGCTTGAGCAGCCCGCCAAAAATGGTGTGTACCAGGCCTTCAACGGCTTTTGTGGTTTTCTCGGCAGGCTCATCCTCATACAGGGCAATCTTGGCCAGCACGTCTGGGGTAAACACGTCGGTAAACGCACCAAATAAAGTCATAACTAGTGGTTGATATACAAGTGTAATACGAACAGCCACCCCGGCGGGTCACTCTAGTAGCGTTGCGGTGGGCTGTTTATGGCCACGGTAGTGGCTAAAAATTGGCGGTAGCTATTGCCGTTTTTGCAATTGTTGCAGGGCCTGCTGGTAATCGGCATCCACGGTTCGGAGGCGTTGCTGGCAAAAAGCGATTAGTTCGGTTGCCCTACGGATTTTATCTGCTAATTCATCTAACGGTACCGCTTCGTTTTCTATTTCATTTACCAGCGCAGAAAGCTGATCGTAGGCATCCTGGTACGTCACAACGGGCACGGGTTAATTCCGGGGGCAAAGGTCGCGCCGAACGGCGGGTTTACAGCCATGCCGGGGGGATTTTGGCCATAAAAAATGGTCGGCCCGGTACGCCTCAGCGCAAGAATTTCACATGTTCGTAGACCTGCTCTGCCGTAAAGACACACCCATTGACTGTGAGTGATTGGCCCGGCTCAGTGACCAACGTGTTCAGCCAATCGTTGCTGTTACCCACGCGGGTGTATAACTCAATCCGGTACTCGTCCTGCGCCACGAACATATACTGCTGAAGGCTCTCCAGGTGCCGGTAATTCCACCATTTCGTCTGCTCGTCGTACCCTTTTGTGGAAACAGACAGCACCTCAATCAGCGTGGTGGGGTTGGTGGTGGCCTGCATACTGCCCTTGTAGGTATGAAACTGCGACTCGCCGCAAACAACCATCACGTCTGGGTAAAAATAGTTGTCCATCGGTGGCACATACAGCATCCGGTCGCTGGGATAAACGCGGCAGTTAGTGCCGCGCAGGGACGTACCCAGCAGACCAATCATATTGGATACTAATAGTCCGTGGTGTTCGGACGTGTAGGGTACAAGGCGGATCTCACCGTTTAGAAATTCATGTTTCCGAACCGAGCGTGCTTCAAGAGCCATATACTGGTCGAGCGTGGCTTTGCGGCTATGTTGAGCGTGCCTTGTGGCAGGGCGGCGTTTCGGTATAGCTTCCATAGAGAGGGGAAAAACAGCGATTTGGTCAGGCTAGGGGTGGTGTTTATCGAATAACGTTTTCTGTCTTACCAAATATACAGCAAAAACGCCCCCAGCCACTAGGCCGGGGGCGTTCTCAGGTACGTTGCCAGTAGGGCTAATGACTACTACATCATGCCGCCCATGCCGCCGCCACCGCCGCCGTGGGCGTGGCCGCCACCGGCACCGGCTTCTTCCGGCTCGTCGGTGATGAGGCATTCCGTGGTCAGGAGCAGACCCGCAATCGAGGCGGCGTTTTCCAGGGCCAGGCGCGTTACTTTCTTGGGGTCAATAACACCCGCCGCAAAGAGGTCTTCAAAGGTGTCGTTCTTGGCGTTGTAGCCGAAACCGCCCGTACCTTCTTTCACCCGGTTCACCACCACCGACCCTTCGCCACCGGCGTTGGCCACAATGGTACGCAGGGGCGATTCCAGAGCCACCCGGATGATGTTGACACCCGTTTTCTCATCTTCGTTGATGGTCTTCACCCCGTCCAGAGCCGCAATGGCACGAATCAGGGCAATGCCGCCACCGGTCACAATACCTTCCTCAACCGCCGCACGGGTGGCATGGAGCGCATCGTCAACGCGGTCTTTCTTCTCTTTCATCTCTACCTCGGTGGCCGCACCAATGTACAGAATGGCCACGCCACCGCTCAACTTGGCCAGCCGCTCCTGCAATTTCTCGCGATCATAATCAGAGGTGGTGTTCTCGATTTGGGCTTTGATCTGGTTCACCCGGCCCTGAATATCTTCTTTGTTGCCAACCCCGTTCACAATGGTGGTGTTGTCCTTGTCAATGATGATCTTCTCGGCTTGTCCCAGGTATTCCTGCGTGGCACTTTCCAGTTTATAGCCGCGCTCTTCGGCAATAACGGTACCGCCCGTCAGCACGGCAATATCTTCCAGCATGGCCTTGCGGCGGTCGCCGAAACCGGGGGCCTTCACGGCGGCTACTTTCAGCGCACCCCGAATTTTGTTTACCACCAACGTGGCAAGTGCCTCACCGTCAACGTCTTCGGCAATAATCAGCAAGGGCCGACCCGTTTGGGCTACCTGCTCCAGCACCGGCAACAGTTCTTTCATGGACGACACTTTTTTCTCCGAAATCAGGATGAAAGGCCGCTCCAATTCTACTTCCATTTTCTCGGTGTTGGTCACGAAGTAGGGCGAGAGGTACCCCCGGTCGAACTGCATGCCCTCCACGGTTTTTACTTCCGTTTCGGTACCACGCGCCTCTTCCACGGTAATTACGCCTTCCTTACCCACTTTCTGCATCGCCTCGGCAATCATGGTGCCGATTTCCTCGTCGTAGTTGGCCGAAATGGTCGCCACTTGCTTGATCTTGCTGAAATCATCGCCCACGGTCTGCGACTGCTCGGCGAGGTTGGCCGTTACGGCCAAAACAGCCTTGTCAATACCGCGCTTGAGGTCCATTGGGTTTGCCCCGGCGGCCACGTTTTTCACCCCAATCGAGTAGATGGCCTGGGCCAAAACGGTGGCCGTGGTGGTGCCGTCGCCGGCTGAATCGGCGGTTTTCGAGGCTACCTCTTTCACCAATTGCGCACCCATGTTTTCCATGGGGTCTTTCAGCTCAATTTCTTTGGCCACCGTTACCCCGTCTTTGGTGATGGAGGGCGAACCAAATTTCTTGTCCAGAATAACGTTGCGGCCTTTGGGGCCGAGGGTCACTTTCACCGCGTCGGCGAGGGTATCAACACCCTTCTTGATCTTGTCGCGGGCTTCGGTATCGAAGAGAATTTTTTTAGACATTTCTTTATGTGGTTAAACTGGTTGTCAGTTTGCCGTTTTCAATTGCCTGTTTGCGCTGTGTCTATGCCGAAGCAACGTACCTGGAGCGAACCACGCAAAACGGCAAACGGGTTGATTTAGACAATGGCGAAAACGTCCGATTCGCGCATGATAAGGTATTCTTTGCCGTCGATAGTGATTTCGGTACCGGCATATTTGCCGTAGAGCACCGTGTCGCCCACCTTCACCGTCATCGGCTCATCTTTTTTGCCATCGCCCACGGCGATGATGGTGCCGCGCTGTGGTTTCTCTTTGGCTGTATCGGGAATGATGATGCCAAAAGCGGTTTTTTCTTCAGCCGGGGCTGGCTCAACCACCACGCGGTCGGCGAGGGGCTTTACTTTCACGTCTTCCATTGCTGTGGTCATAGCGGTAAGGAGATGATAAGGTTGTTGATGTGCGTTCAATTCGGTTGAACTACACAACGGGCTAGCGGTCAACCTCTGTGCCAAAGCCTGAACCTGACAATTTTGCAGACTTTGCCTGTCAGGTCGTCCAGAATACGTACCAGCCTTTTTTCTTTGGCCAAACAGCCAAAAAGTGCTATTTTATTCTGAAGAATATCCCCTGAGCCGCATATTATGCAGTATCCGTCTGCTTGCCCGGTTTGGCTATTCCGGCGTGTGCTTGCGTTTTTGCCCAACCGGCTGACAAAAGACCGCCCCACGGCTGTGTGCAACCAGTATGTCGTTTTGGCGCATTTACCGCACAGGCAGGGCCGATTTGGAGGTTCCCGATCCCTGTTTCTGCACAAGAGTGCCGGGTTGTGTGCTGGTTACCTAGTGGGGTATGGCAGTCAGTAACAATCATACCAAACAGAACTAATGTTAACAAATCATTAACCAAACAAGTTTTTATTATGTTGACGTGTGATTATGTAATTATCTGATAAACAGACTTTTGAAAAAATAATTTTGAATGAGTAGCGTCTATTATTGGCTGTGAAAAATAAATTTGATAACATTAAGATAACATTGGCGTAATAAATGCGTAATATTGTAGCATCAGTCAGCCAGCAGTAGTCAATACGAGAGTGCCGTGTGCGCTTATACGAGCGAGTGCCTAGACAGACTGGGTTTGGTCTATTTTTCACCTTTAAAAGCCTACAATCATGAAGACGTTCGTTTTTTCGTGGATTATCCTCGGTGTTGCCACCGTAGGGGCTTTTGCCAACCCTGGAATTAAAAAAAACAGCAAGGCAAAGCCAGAAGTCAGTTTGCAAAGACAGCTTACTGACCAGTTGACCTACCCCAACGCGTTGCGAAAGGCAACGGGCAACGGGGTAGTGGTGATTCAGTTTCGCCTTGCCGATAATAATACGCTGGTGAACCCGCAGGTGTTCTCGGCCAACACCGAACTGAACCAGGAATTGATTCAGCAACTGGTACACATGAAACTAGTGTCGCCCTCTGGTACCGATGCCACCGAAGTACACACGGCCCGGCTGCGGTTTATGGCCAACGAATAGGCCGTCAGGTACGTTGTTCAATGCCAAAAAGGGCCGCTCAGTATACTGAGCGGCCCTTTTTGGGTGTGTTGGTACGAAAATAGCTACTGCTCGATATAATCGGGGCAACCCTCGGAGGAGTAGGTGCCGGTGAAACAGATTTTGCCCGCCACCAGTTGGACCAATACCCGGTTGGCTTCGGCCCGGAGCTTGGGGTAAAGATTGGCCATCAGGGCTTCCTGTTGGGCGGGTGTCCGAGTTTTGGTACTTGTTGTAGCCACAAGCTGATGGCTGTGCTGCGTAACCAGAACGGCCAGAAAGTCGTATCCCTTCAAGAACAGCTCCCGCAGTCGGTTCATTGCAGCGGGGGCGTTGTCTTCCCAGATAATGGCCATCAGCAGTTCGGCCAACTGCTCTTTTTCATACTGTGCCCAGTCGATGTAGGGGTTCAGAATAGATTCATAGGCGAGGTGAGCGTTGGGGTGCTCGGCGCGGATGGTTAGGAGTTCGTCGTAGTCGGGCTGGTTAAGCACGGTGCGCAACTCAGGTGTCTGGTGAACCCAGGCTTCAAACTCAGTAACGGGAAAGTTGCCAACCAGAAAAGCAATTAGCTGCGTGCTAAGGTGTCGGCTTTCGGTAAGGTCCAGATTAGGCATGGGCAAGAGGGGCTGTAACGATCAACACGATGCCAAACCACACCTCGCCTTACTGGTGGGAGTAATGAAGGGGTCGGCTCAGGATACGCGTTGTTTGAGGTAAACCCTACTGCAAACACTCGGCCACCCCATGCGTTTCCCCCTTATTTCTGTTGAAATATTATCCATAGCGTAGCCAAGCACCACGGTAAACACCAAATTTAGGTGCTTTAGATGCTCTAAACGATACGAATATGACCGATCGGTTAATAACATATTGACTGACAAGCCCAATGTTACAGCCAATATCATTTTTGGCCAGGTTTTTGCTAGACACCCCGCCTTTCGCAGAACAGTGAGCGAGTAGGCCAGGCTGAGGGCCTACCGTTGGGTAAAATCGGAGAGGGGCAAGCTGCCGGTTTCGTCGTTGAGCGAGTTGAGCATCCGTTCCACCTCCCGCATCCGAACGCTGTCGCCGTTGCGGTCGAAGGAGAGCATCAGGTTCCGCAGCATCCGCCTGATGATGTCGACGTTGGTGCAGGGCTGGTAGAAAATGGAGGCGGGTTTCAGGTTGAGCTGCCCCACATAATGGTCAATGTCTTTGGTGGAAAAAATCAGGCCCCGGTTGAAGACGTTGATGTAGAACTGCACACCGTTGGGAGCTTTGTAGGTGAGCACAAACAGGTTGGGCAGGTTCACGCCGTAGATGGGCAGGCCCAGTTTTTGGGCAATCATCATATAAATCAGGCACAGCGAAATGGTGTTGCCCTTGCGGCTTTCCAGCACCTGATTAATCATGGAGTTGGCGGGCGAGTGGAAGTTTTTGGTGTTGGGCGCAAACTTCATTTCGTCGTAAAAAACCCCGTTCAGGCTTTTCACCTGGTCGGCGGGGTGGGCATTGGTTTGCACCTTCAGCCAGGCATCGTAGAAAAGCTGCTCCATATCGACCCGCAGTTTGTTGAGCGACAGGTCGGGGTACTGGTACGTTGCCACCATCCAGAGGCCCTCCAGCAGGTCCATGCCGCCGCTTTCTTTCCAGGCATAGAGCCGTTCCAGCACTGTGGAATATTGCAGGTCGTGGATCAGTTCTTCAATCCGTTTTTGGGTGTGCGGGCTGAAACTACCTTCCCACTCCGTTTCCAGGAACGGAATAACGGCATTGCCCATCTCCCGAATTCGCCCTTCCACATGGGTGGTCACTTCGGTATCGTCGTCATCGAGCAGGGAGATCAAAGCCCTGATTTCGTTGTCGTTCATGCGGTTAAAAAGCTAAGGGAAGTCACGTACCTGGATAAATTTTTGGATGAGAAACCTGATGCTTTTGGTTAGTTTTGCCCCACCAAAAGGGCATCGTTGGGCGGCATCTCTTCGCTGACAACAACAACAAAAGCCACAAAACGATTTGGAAACGACTCCTGTTTTGCCCCCAAAAATTCTGGTCACCGGTGGGGCGGGTTACATTGGTTCGCACACGGTGGTGGCCCTGACCGAGGCCGGTTATGAACCCATCCTGGTAGACGACTTCTCGAACTCAGAGCCGCGTATGTTGCAGGGTATCAGTGCTTTGCTGAACCGCCAACTACGTACCTACACCATTGACTGCACCGATCCGGCGGCCATGCGCCAGGTTTTTGAGCAGGAACAACTGGCGGGCATCATTCACTTTGCGGCCTCGAAAGCCGTGGGGGAGTCGGTAGAAAAGCCGCTCAAATATTACCGCAACAACCTGGATTCGTTGCTGCTGCTGCTGGAACTGATGCCGCAATATGGGGTGAAAGACCTGGTTTTTTCGTCGTCCTGCACCGTCTACGGCCAACCCGCCCACCTGCCCGTTACCGAAGAAACGCCCCGCTTGCCCGCCCAGTCGCCCTACGGCAATACCAAAGCCATTGGCGAAGATATTATCCGCGATTGTGTCACGGCCAAACGGCCCCTGCGGGCTGTATCGTTGCGCTATTTCAACCCCATTGGGGCGCACCCGTCGGCCCTCATCGGCGAATTGCCACGGGGCACCCCGGCCAATTTGGTACCCTATTTGCTCCAGGTAGCCAGTGGCCAACGCGCCAGCCTTGCCGTGCACGGTTCGGACTACAACACCCCCGACGGCACGGCCATCCGCGACTATATTCACGTCATGGACCTGGCCGATGCGCACGTGCGGGCCATCAGCCTGCTGGAAAACCAAGCGGACGACTCTTTCTACGACGTGTATAACATTGGCACGGGCCGGGGACAATCGGTGCTGGAGTTGATTCATACGTTTGAAGAAACCAACGGAGTTAACTTACCCTACACCTTGTCTCCGCGCCGCCCCGGCGACATTGAGCAGATTTACGCCGACGTGGCCAAAGCGGCTACGGGCCTGGGTTTCACCACCAAACGTAGCCTGGCCGATGCCCTGCGGGATGCCTGGCAGTGGCAACAAAAAATATGAAGACAATCCTCATCACCGGCGGGGCCGGGTTCATCGGGTCGCATGTGGTGCGGCTGTTCGTGAACAAATACCCCGGTTATCAGATCCTTAATCTGGACGCGCTCACCTACGCAGGCAACCTGGCCAACCTGGCCGACGTGGCCCAAGCCCCCAACTACACCTTTGTGAAGGGCGACATTACGGACGCGGCGTTTCTGGAACACCTTTTCGCCGAAAAACAGCCCGACGGGGTCGTTCACCTCGCCGCCGAATCGCACGTAGACCGCTCCATCAGCGACCCGCTCTCGTTTGTGATGACCAACGTGGTGGGTACGGTGAACCTGCTCAACGCAGCCAAATCCTGCTGGAAAGATTCGGGCTATGCCGGGAAGCGGTTCTATCATGTGTCGACCGACGAAGTGTTTGGCTCGCTCCACAACCCGGATGAGTTTTTCACCGAAACCACGCCCTACGACCCCCAATCGCCGTATTCGGCTTCCAAAGCCGCCTCCGACCATTTTGTGCGGGCCTACGGTAACACCTACGGGCTGCCGGTGGTGCTCAGCAACTGTTCGAATAACTACGGCCCGAATCACTTCCCCGAAAAGCTGATTCCGCTCATGATCCACAACATTCAGCAAAACAAACCCCTGCCCGTGTATGGCAAGGGCGAAAACGTGCGCGACTGGCTCTACGTGGAAGACCACGCCCGCGCCATCGACACTGTTTTTCATGCCGGAACCCTGGGCGAAACCTACAACATCGGCGGCTTCAACGAGTGGAAAAACATCGACATCGTGCACCTGCTGTGCCAAATCATGGACCAGAAGCTGGGCCGCGAGCCAGGTACGTCGGCGCAACTAATTACCTACGTCACCGACCGCGCCGGGCACGACCTTCGCTATGCCATTGATGCCCACAAAATCATGAACGACCTGGGCTGGAAACCTTCCCTCCAGTTTGAAGAGGGGCTAAACAAAACCGTAGACTGGTTCCTGGCCAACCAGGATTGGCTCAACAACGTTACCTCCGGCACGTACCAGGGCTATTATCAAACTATGTACGCGAATAGATAAATTGTGAATGAGTGAATGAGCGAATGAGCGAATGAGCGAATGTTTGGTAGCCGCTTCGCGGTGATGCACATCGTACTTGTGGCAAAGCCACACCAAACATTCACTCATTCGCTCATTCGCTCATTCGCTCATTCACTCATTCACTAATGAAAGGAATCATACTTGCCGGGGGGTCTGGCACGCGGTTGCACCCCCTCACGCTGGCCGTGTCCAAGCAGCTAATGCCGGTCTACGACAAACCGATGATCTACTACCCGCTCTCGATTCTGATGCTGGCCGGTATCCGGGACATCCTCATCATCTCGACCCCCCACGACCTGCCCCATTTCGAGAAACTCCTCGGCGACGGGTCGCGGGTGGGGTGCTCGTTTACGTATGCCGTGCAGCCCAGCCCCGACGGTCTGGCGCAGGCGTTTATCATTGGCGAGGCATTTATTGGTACTGATAAAGTAGCCCTGGTGCTGGGCGATAACATATTCTACGGGTCGGGCTTGTCTAAACTGCTTCAGGCCAACAACGACCCGCAGGGCGGCGTGGTGTTTGCCTACCAGGTGCAAGACCCCGAGCGTTACGGCGTAGTCGATTTCGACGAGGCGTTTAAGGTGTTGTCTATTGAAGAAAAACCTACCCACCCCCGCTCCAACTACGCCGTACCGGGCCTGTATTTCTACGATAACGACGTGGTGGAGATCGCCAAAAACATTCCGCCCTCGCCCCGTGGCGAACTGGAAATCACGGACGTGAACCGGGTCTACCTGGAACGGGGCAAACTGAAAGTGGGCGTGCTGGACCGGGGAACGGCCTGGCTCGACACGGGCACGTTTGCCTCGCTGATGCAGGCGGGGCAGTTTGTGCAGGTCATTGAAGAGCGGCAGGGGCTAAAAATTGGGTGCATTGAAGAAGTGGCCTACCGCATGAAGTTCATCAGCAAAGCCCAACTTATTGAGATTGCCAAACCGCTGGTAAAGAGTGGGTATGGCCAGTATTTGCTCGGTATCTGAGCGGGGGGCGGGCAGGTACGTACCTGGCTAGCCGGGGCCTGAAAACAACTTTCCCCCGCCAGTCAGGATGCTAGCGGGGGAAGAGTGACTAACCTATGAGATGAAAAAAAACGCTTCTGTTGGAAAGTAAAAAGGTGTGGATGTTGAGCCGGAAAGTAACCTGTTCAGTGACCTAAAGGTAGGTGCCGCCAATGGGGCTACAACCCGCAAAAGCACTTGATTTTGGGGTAAATCAAAAATTGCGTAGAAAGCCCCGTTGCGGCACGTAGTTCTACGTATAGTTGTAGGTAGCCAACCCCGATTCGGGGGTTCATGTGGCCTCTGGAGAAGACAGCCTACCAGCCGTACCGATTTGTTCGGTAGTTTGCGGATCAACTCTTAAACCCGTTGACCAATGGCAAACGAAGACGAGTACCACGGCAATGTGGGTCGGTTCCTGACGGGGCAAGATGCCCGCACGCGCACGGCCCGTTACCGTGCCCACAAAAAAGAACAGGGCTACGGCCCGGAGGCGTTTACCCGCGCCGAGTTTTTTGGCAGTAACCAAATCAATAAATTGCTGGGCCGGAAAGAGTGTGTCGGTATCCGAATTTACTACGGCAAAACCCAGGAGGATACAGACGGAAACCCTACCGACGACAAAGCTGCCCCGCTTAAATCCAGGATGGTGATTGTGGGGGTGCGGGCCGACGGTACGGATATTTTTGAAGACAAAACCGGCCAAAAAGACCCCGGCGACGGAGAGGCCCTGGGCGATGGGCACGATTGCCCCCGGCGGTGCGCCCAGCCAGCCAGTTCATTGTAAACCTACATGGACAACACCCTCAGCAATCAGTTTGCTGCACACCCGCTTGACTTTTATTACCATGCTTTGTTGCTCCTGCCTGTGGCCGTTGCCGTTTACAGGCGGGAGTTTCTTACCCCGGTTCTGCTGGGCGTTGCCCTGTATTTTGCCCAGCGATTTCTGGAGGAGTCTTTTTTTTTGCAGTATGCGTTGCTCCGCAAAAACAACCAAACCCTGAGTATGGGTGTGTTGCTGATCGATATTTTGCTGCTGGGAGGCACCTACTACCTGAGTTTTGCCGATAACCGGGTGGCCAAAAAACTGACCCTGCTGGCGGCGGGGGCGGTCTTTGGCCTTTGCCTGGTCAATTACCTGTTGGTTGGTTCGGCCAGTATCAGCCGGGCCGGTATCCGGCTGTTGATGGTGGTGTTGGCCCTGCTTTATTTCAACAAAATTCTGTCGGAAAATCGGGTGCGGCGCATTCTTTGGCACTCTATGTTTTGGGTCAGCGCGGGATTTCTTTTCTACGGCACCGGTACGTTCCTGACCAACCTTTTCTACGATTTCCTCCTCGACCCCGCCCTGACCACTCAGGCTACTTACGACTTTTTTATCGACCTGGACCAGTTACTGGGAATTTTGCACTGTGTGTTCATCGCCATTGGCCTCTGGGTGAGCCACAAAGACCAGCAAAACTACATTCAGATCATCTGAGCCACCTCGTTGGGTAGCACCGCCACCCCGTCGTAGGTGTCACTCACCTGTTCCAGCAAGTTCAGCAGTTCGGCATACGAATCGGTGAGGACGAACTGGGTGCGGAAGGGTTTGAAATCGGGCAGCCCTTTGAAATAGCTGGCATAATGGCGGCGCATCTCGACCACGCCCGTGCGCTCGCCCTTCCACCGAACAGAAAAATCGAGGTGGTTGCGGCAGGCTGTTACCCGGTCGGTGACGGTGGGCGGCGGCAGGTGTTGGCCCGTTCGCATGAAGTGCTTAATCTCGTTGAAAATCCAGGGGTAGCCAATGCTGGCGCGGCCCACCATCACCCCGTCAACGCCGTAGCGGTTGCGGTAGGCCAGGGCTTTTTCGGGCGAATCGATATCGCCGTTGCCAAAAATCGGGATGCGAATGCGGGGATTCTCTTTTATCTTCCCGATCAATGTCCAGTCGGCATCGCCCTTATACATCTGCACTCTGGTACGTCCGTGGATAGTAAGAGCCTGAATACCAATGTCCTGCAAACGTTCGGCCACGTCCTGAATGTTCTTCGTGCTATCATCCCAGCCGAGGCGGGTTTTCACCGTCACGGGCAGGTGGGTGGCCTCCACCACGGCCTGGGTCATGCGCACCATTTTGGGAATATCCTGCAAAAGCGCGGCCCCGGCCCCCCGGCAAGCCACATTCTTGACCGGGCAACCGTAGTTAATATCAATCAGATCGGGGTTGGCGCGGGTGGCAATCCGGGCGCACTCGCCCATGGTGGGTACGTCGGAGCCGAAGAGTTGAATGCCGATGGGGCGTTCGTACTCAAAAATATCCAGTTTCTGCACACTTTTGGCCGCATCCCGAATTAACCCTTCCGAGGAGATAAACTCGGTATACATCAGGTCGGCCCCGTTTGCTTTGCACACCGCTCGAAACGGGGGGTCACTGACATCCTCCATGGGGGCCAGCAGCAACGGAAAATCACCTAATTCGATAGAACCAATCTTAACCATTCGTTTGGGGTAGCCTGTGTTGATTGGCCAACGCCCCGCTGCCGCGAATAGTTTGGCGGGCCACCACCTGCCACTCATCCTTTTTTAGGAACAGCCAGCCGCCCCTGTGCCGTAAGTTTGTCTCACTAACCGCGTATATATGCCTCAACAGCTACTCTTCATCGGGCTTCTAATTGGTTTAGCAAGTACGTCTTTGCGGGCGCAAACCCACCACGTAACCCCCACCGATTCTACCATCCGGCTCGACGGGTTGCTGACCGAAGGCGTTTGGCAACGGGCCAACGTGGCGGGGGCGTTCATCCAGAATTTCCCCAATGATACGGCCCCGGCCTACAACCCCACTCAGGTACGTATGACCTACGATGCCGACCACCTGTATGTGGCGGTGGTCTGCTACGACAAAGACCCAGCCAAACGGTTCATTGCCAGTTCGTTACAACGCGACTTTCAGTGGGATCAAAACGATAATTTCACCGTTTACCTCGACCCCTTCGGCGACCGGATCAATGGGTTTACCTTCAACGTAACGCCCTACGGCGTGGAGCGCGAAGGCCAGATGTTTAACGGCGAACGGGTGGCGGCAGAGTGGGACAATAAATGGCGGTCGGCGGTGAAACAGTTTCCCGACCGGTGGCAGGCCGAAATGGTTATTCCCTTCAAGAGTTTCCGGTACCGAAAAGGCGCGGCGTGGTTTCTGATGAATTTTGCCCGCCACGACCTCAAAAACAACCAGCGTACTTCGTGGCGGCGGGTGCCGGTGGCCTACCGCATTTCGGCCCTGGCCTTCGCCGACACCGTTCGGTTTAGCCGCCCCCTGCCCGCCCCCGGCCCCAACCTCTCGCTGATTCCGTACCTCAGCGGCCGCTACACCGATGCCCTGGGCGAAGCGGGCGGCGGCGGCGGGCGGCAGTTTGTGGCGGGCATTGGGTTTGATGCCAAAATCGGCGTTACCCCCTCGCTCAACCTGGACCTGACGGTAAACCCCGATTTCTCGAACGTGGAGGCCGACCAACATGTGACGAACCTGAGCCGGTTCGAGATATTTTATCCCGAACGGCGGCAGTTTTTTATCGAAAACCAGGATTTGTTTGCCAGCTACGGCTTCGAGAGCAACCGCCCGTTTTTCAGCCGCCGCATTGGCATCAGCCGCGACACCACCACGGGCGTTATTGTGCAAAATCCGCTCCTCTATGGTGCCCGCCTGAGCGGAAAAATTGGCAAAAACTGGCGTGTGGGGCTGCTCAACACCCAAACGGCCAATACGCCGTCGCGGGGCATCACGGGCCAAAACTATACCATGGGCGTGGTGCAGCGGCAGGTGTTTGGCCGCTCCACGGTGTCGGCCATTTTTGTGCAGCGGCAGGCCACAGGTACGTTGCCTGACAGCCTGGCCTACACCCGCGTGGGCGGGCTAGAATACGCCCTCCAGACCGACGACAACCGCTGGAGTGGTAAGGTGTTTTATACCCGCGTGTTCCGGCCCCGGCAACCCGGTCAGGAACAGAATGGTACCGACATTTCGAGGGGAAACGACACCCACGGCCTCAATTTGGCCTACACCAGCCGCAACCTGACCCTCTCCTGGACGCACGAATATGTGGGGCAACAATACGCTATTAACGACATTGGCTACGTGCAACGGCAGGGCTATTGGCAGGTCAATCCCGAAGTGCAGGGCACCTTCTACGTACCTGGCCTGAAAAAAATTATCTCGCACGGCCCCTTCAGCAACCTCACCCTGATTCGGAACCTGGCGGGCCGCCTCACCGACCGCGAGTTGGAAGTTGGCTACGGCCTCCAGGCCCGCAGCACTGCCGAAGCGGGCGTGGCTTATTTCAACTACTATACGTACCTGTTCTTCGGTTTCGACCCCACCAACTCCAACGGGCGCAGGCTACCCAGCGGTACGGGCTACAACACGCAGGGGATTTTCGCCTTTTTTAATTCCGACAAGCGTAAGTTGCTCAACGTCAGCACCGAAGGCTGGTCGGGGGGGTATTTCAACGGTAAAAACACCAGTCTCACGGCGCAGGTGCAGTACCGGTTTCAGCCCTACGGGGCCGTGAGCGTGGCGGCAGAGTACAACAATATTCGCTTGCCCGAACCCTATAAATCGGCGCAGTATTTGCTGGTGGGGCCACGGGTAGACGTGACGTTTTCGCGGAAATTATTCTGGACAACGTCCGTGCAGGTCAACAACCAAACGGCCAACACGCTGCTCAACACCCGGCTTCAGTGGCGGTACGCGCCCGTGTCGGATCTGTTTGTGGTGTACCAGGAAAACTACTTCCCCGGCTCGCTAACCAGCAAAAACCGGGCGTTGGTGGTGAAGCTATCGTACTGGTTCAATTTGTAGAGACGCGACACTCACGTCTCCACCGCTGGGTACGTTTGTTTCCGCTTTGTGTTAATCAGCGTATTGCTTACGCGGCCAAGACGCAAGGATGCGTCTCTACGAGGGAACTAACGGGACTAATAATCGCCACCGGCCCCGCCGCCGCCAAAATCGCCGCCGCCGAAGCCACCGAACCCGCCGCCACCTCCTCCTCCGCCGCCGCCACCCCAGTTGCCGGATGAACTGCCGCCGCCTGATAGCAGAATGTAGGGCAGAAACATACCGCCGCCGCCCCGGTACCGGTTGCCGCCGCCGCCCCCGCCGCCGCGTGAACGTATGATGAAAAACAGCACGGCTAGCCCAATAATAAGCCAGATAAAAATGCTGCCCCCGCCGCCATCGTTGGCTCTGGGGTCAGATTTGTACTCACCCGTGGCGCGGCGAAACAACTCATCCACGGCCCCGTCCAATCCCTGATAATATTGCTGTTGTTTGAAATTGGGCACGATGATCTGGCTCACGATGCGCTTGGCAATGGCATCGGGAATGGCCCCCTCCATGCCCCGGCCCGTGGCAATAAAAATCTT
>JAYUKZ010000424.1:0-23769 GCA_043763995.1 Fibrella sp. | reverse complement strand
AAAGGCAATAACATAACAACATAGGAAAACAATGCAAGACATATTGTTTGATTTTATATCAAAATACATCTCTTTGACAGAAGATGAGAAGATCGCATTACTTTCGTTAGACCTGTTTCATTCTGTAAATAAAGGTACGATTTTACTCAAAGAAGGACAGAAATCACAAGAGAGTTATTTTGTTTTAAAAGGCTGTATTCGAGTTTATTATATCATAGATGGAGAAGAAAAAACAACATCTTTCTACACGGAACTGGATTCCTTAACACCTCATTGTGCTAATAAAACTCCTTCCGAATATTTCATCAGTTGTGTTGAAGACAGCATTCTTCTAATTTCAAATGCTGATATGGAAATGAAAATCAACAGCAAATTTCCAAAATTTGAAATCATGTGCAGAATGTTGTCGGAAGAATTATTAACCGAACAACAAATCGATTTTGATGAATTTAAGACTTCTTCACCCGAACAACGATACCTTAGCTTAATACAAAAAAGACCAGACCTTATTCAGCGTGTTCCGCAACACCAGTTAGCAAGTTATCTTGGTATAAAACCACAATCGTTGAGCAGGTTAAGGGCAAGAATTTTGGAGAAAATAAAAGTTAAGAGTCATTTCTTAACTTAAGTGAACGTATTCAGCTACCTGCCAATCTAATTTTGCATTGTCATTTAAAAATAAAGACATGCAAAAGAAAATTTTAGGATTCGCCTTGAGCTTGATGATGGCAAGCACTCTAAAAGTCAACGCTCAATATGTCAAACAAGACAGCACTTACAAGCGATGGTTCGTTGGGAGTTCACTCTTGATGTTAGGAAATTTTTCCAAAGTAGGCAACCCTGAGTATATACAATTAAATGTTGGATATAGGATAACACCTAAAGATGTGGTTTCCCTCGAATTCAAAAGATCCGTTTATAGTTGGCCAATAGGTATCCCTTTTGGGCCATCATTTGATGCACCAGGACTAAACTATCCTGGCCATGCACGCATACTTGCACCTACAGTAGGATACCAGCGTTTTTGGTGGAAAGGAATTTATACATCCTTTCATGCATTGAATGCTTTTGAAAAATACATGGATGAGAATGGAAAAAAGATTGGAAATGGATACACGTTATACCTAAACTTCCATTTGGGCTACCAGTTCAAATTTTTTAAAAATCGATTCTTTTTTGAACCAGCTATTGGGTGTAGTTATTGGCCCATAAGAACTAATGTTCCAGAATCTTTTAGATTAGCAGAAAAGAAATGGCCTAACTACTTCATTCAGCCTGGGCTTCATTTTGGGTACAATTTTAATTTTAGAAAGAAGAAATGACAGCCGTTATTTGTACCCCGTGTAAGTTCTCTTGACGTGTTGCAGATTCAGGAAGTTGCTAAGCCGGTTGATCGTGCATTGTTTAGCTTCGCACTCGGTGTAAAAAATTGAAAACTGCGTTGTGTACGCTCCGCGTGGGTGGCTTGCCGGGCGATAGGCGGCACGTTTCCGAAGTCAGGCGTTCAGCCCCCGCCTCAGGTGGTGTAAATGTCTTGCTACGCTCGTCATCAACCCTAGGGAGTTGGGCGCGGCCTTCACCCCGAAAACTCCCGTATCTTTATCCCATGATAAAAATCAGTACCCGTTCCCGCACCGATCTTGCCATTCACATCGGCCTTGTGCTCACGCTCGGCGTGGCGTTGGTGCTGGCCTTCTTCTTTGTCTACTTGCCCTTTTCCACCAACCACGGCCAGACCATCACCGTGCCCGACCTGAAGCACATGAGCCTGGACGAGCTGCGGAATTACCTGGACGACCACGACCTGCGTTACGAAGTGAGCGACTGCACGTTTGTGGCCGGGGGCGTGCCCATGACCGTCTACGCGCAATACCCACCGGCGGGGGCTAACGTGAAAGAAGGTCGCAAAATTTACCTCACCGTTACCAAACGTACTGCCCCCACGCTCATGATGCCCAACCTGATTGAGCTTACGTCGCGGTCGGCAGAGCTGCTGTTGGGGTCGATGGGCCTGGTGATGGGGAGCCTGACTTACGAGCCTGATTTGGGCAAAAACAAGGTGCTGCGCCAATACGCCAACGGGCAGGAAATAAAGGCGGGCAGCCCCGTGGCAAAGGGCACGAAAATTGATCTGATTGTGGGCGACGGCGAAGGGAACGTCTATTTCCCCACCCCCGACGTGACGGGCCAACCCTACGACGAAGCCGCCGCCGCCATTCAGGGGTCGGGGTTGCGGGTGGGGGTGCGGGTGCCCGTCGATGACCCGGAGCAGGAAGTGGGCACCGTCATTAAACAAAAACCCCGCCCCGGCGAACGCATCCGGGTGGGGCAGGCCATAGACGTGTGGGTGGTGGGGCCGGTAGCCAGCGATCTGAATGAAAATCAATAAAGTACTACTGCTTTTTTTGGCACTGCAAGGGGCCGTGGCCGCGTCGGGGCAGGGGTTGACGTTGCCTTTTTTCGACGATTTTTCGACCACCCGCCTCACGCCCTCGGTGGCGCGGTGGGTGGCGGGCAGCGGGGTGTATGTCAATAACACCATGACCACCAACCACCCCAGCGTCAACGTGGGTACGTTCGATGGCCTCCGGCCCGACGGTCTGCCCTATGTGCTCAACGACGAAAACGCCGAGGGCGGCACCGACACGCTCACGTCGCTGCCCATCAACCTGGCGGGCCTCACCCCGGCCAGCAACGTGTTTCTGAGTTTCTACTGGCAACGGCGCGGCCTGGGCGAACAACCCGACGCGACGGATTCGCTGGTGCTGGAATTTAAAGGCACCAACAATCAGTGGCGGCAGGTGTGGGGCCGGGCGGGCGACGTGGTCAATACTAATTTCGCCATTCAGGTTAGCCCTGTGTCTGACAGTCAGTATTTTACGGCAAATTTTCAGTTCCGGTTCCGAAGCCGGGGGCGGCAGTCGGGGATGTTCGATTCCTGGCACATTGATTACATTTATCTGAACAAAAACCGCACCGCCACCTACCGCCCCCTCCGCGACCGGGCGTTGGTGCAGCCCGTTACGCCCCTGTTGCGCCGCTACACGGCCATGCCCCTGCGGCAATTTCTGGCCCGCCCCGCGCAGGAACTGGCCGACACCGTGCGGAGCGATTTCCGCAATCTGGACGTAAACTTCATTCCTATCAACTCGCGCTTTACCGTGCGCGACGACCTGACCGGGCAGGTCTTGCAGCAGGATACGCTGCCCAACCCCATCAACGCGCTGGGTCTGGCGCGGTATGCCCTGCCGTTCCGGCTAAGGCTGCCCGCCGTGGCCGCGACCCCCGCCCGCGCCGTGTTTCGCACCACGTATAGCCTCATTACCAAAGACGAAACCAGCCCCGACGTACCAGAGCTAAACCTGACGCTGAACGATACGCTCTCCGGCCTCACAGTGCTCGACGATTATTACGCCTATGATGATGGGTCGGCGGAGACGGCCAAGCAAATTAACCAACGGCTGGCGCGGGTGGCGGTGCGGTTTGTAACCAACCGGCCCGATGCTGTGCGGGCCGTCAGGATCAACATTGCCGCCTCGCGCCGGGATCAGCGTGGGCAACCCATTTTGGTGGCCATCTACGGCAACAACAACGGTCTGCCTGCCGATAGGCCCCTGGTGCAGCAATCCTTCCCGATTGCTTACGCCAACACCCGCAACGGGTTTGTGGAATTTGTGTTTGACCAGCCCGTCAACGTACCTGACTCGGTGTTCTACGTGGCCTATTCCCAACTCGACGACCCCGCCATTCCGGTGGGCTTCGACCGCAATAGTCCGTTTAGGAATCTGATTTTTGTGAACCTGGGCACCCGTTGGGATCGCCTCACGGATCAGGACGGGGTGCTGCTGATTCGGCCCGTGATGGCGGGTGGGCCGGTGGTGCTTACCGCCACCGAACCTGACGTACCAGCCCTTCTGTTTCCCAACCCCACCACCGGCCCCATTCAGTGGGGCGGCGCGTTACTGGAATCCCGCCATCTGGACGTGCTGACCCCCGCCGGGCAGGTTGTGCTGGCCCTGCCCCTCGCGCCCGGCCAAACCGCTGCCAGCCTGGGTACGTTGCCCACGGGCCTGTATCTGCTCCGGTTCATGACCGCCGCCGGCACCCCCCGCACGTTGAAGGTGTTGGTCAGATAACCCCGCCCGGCAACCACATACGTTCTTTCTGTGGCAGGAGTCTGATGCATTGCTTACCTACCCGGAGTAAATGAGACGGGCTGAGCGATAATTCAGCAGGTAAAATCATTCCATCATCACACCCTGATAAATTGTTTGGAGCGAAACGGGTTGCCCGGCAATGGCGAAGGTATCGTCGATATGAGATAAGGTGGTGTCGGTCCAACGGTTGGGTGCCTGCCGCTCAAAAACGATTACTTCGGGCGAGGCCTGCTCAACAAACAGAATCTGTTGCAGCGACGGAATTTGGCGGTAACAGGGCAGTTTGGTGCCAAAGTCATAGCTGCGGGTGCTGGGCGAGAGGATTTCAATGAGCAGCGTAGGGTTTGTTTCGGCACTAAGGCCCGTTTTGTAGGTGTAGGGGTCACGCGGGAGGGCCACCACCATCCCGTCGGCGTTGAATACACCCGTGCTGGTGGTGGTACAGGCAGGTACGTACACCGGGCGGTTACTGTTGTACACCCGAAACCCTTCATTTCCGTCAAAAATCTGGAATAGAATCGCCGTAAATCGGGCGGCAATATAGCTGTGCTTGTCACTTTCGTAACTCATGGTGGTTATAATCTGATGGTCGTAGTAGTCGGCCCGGTAGGTGGCTTCGGTGATGAGTTGCCAATAATCATCTAATGAACCATCGAACCGGTAGAAACCATCGGCATCGAGGAGGGGCATAATGTCGTCGTTGGTGCGCGGGATTTTTACGTCGGCCAGCATGAGCTTTTACAGTTTATACAACTAAAGATACGGCATTTCTGGCAGTGTTGTTTCCAAAGCCGAACCCCTGCTTTTCAACCCCACAGCAGCAATCCTAGCAGGTGGTATTCCGTGGAAGGCCGTACTACGCATTTTGGGGACGCGCCGGGTACGTTGGCACAACCATACAGCACGTTGAGTACCCCGGATTAAGGCCCGTTCTGCCCGGAACGGCCTACCTGCTCCAGTTTTCAATGGCAATGGCCAATTCGGTTTGGGTGTGTTGGGTGCGGTCTTTGGCGTACCAGCCGTGGGCGCGCTCAATCACGGCCTCAAACGGAATTTTCTCGGTTTTCCAGGTGTCCATTTCGGCTTGTAGAGCGGCGGGGCGTGGCCCCCACGTACCCAGTTCGCCGAGGTCGGCGCGGCGGAGGCAGATGAGCTTCGGGATAGCCCGCCCGCCGTTGGTGCGGTAGGCATCCATCAGGTCGGGGTGCTGGTCGCGGAGGAGGAGGCGGAGTTGGATGTTGCCCGAAAAAGTGGCTATCTGGTTCAGCACGGGCAGAATCTGCGCTACGTCGCCGCACCACGATTCGACCAGCACCAGCCACACCCAGGGTTCAGGTACGTTGCTCAGTACCGTTTGCAGGGCGGGCGTAAGCACCGTGGTTTTTTCCAGCCGACGAATTCGCGCAAAGTTTACGCTGGTAAACCCCAGAATCTGCTCGGTGTTGTAGTACGGGTCGTCGGTGGTGGTTAGGTGCTGGTTGAACCGCTCGTGGGCATACGCCATGTACGCTTCGTAGGTCAGGGCGGTTTCGAGCAGGGCGGGGGTGATGGGGCTGTTCATAGGTTGTTGAGCAGAGGTGTACCGGGTTAATACGCCCGCGCAAACACGACCCGCCTATCAGACGGTTTGCCCGAAAAAATGCACGTACCTGGTTCGTGGGGTGCGTCGAGCGGGGTGCCGTCCAGCGGAATGCAGCGGATGGTGGCTTTGGTGGCTTCTTTGATGGCCTCTTCTGTTTCGGCGGTACCATCCCAATGGGCCATAATGAACCCGCCTTTTTCGATTTGCACCTTAAATTCCTCGAACGTATCGACCCGGAACGTGTTGGCTTCGCGGAACGCCAATGCCCGCTGGTAGATGGTCTGCTGAATATCAATCAGCAACGCTTGAATGTGGGCCGTAAGGCCTTCCAGCGGCACAATTTCTTTGGTTTTCAGGTCGCGCCGGGCAATTTCTACGGTGCCGTTCTCCAGGTCACGCGCCCCCATTGCCAGCCGCACGGGCACGCCGCGCAGTTCATATTCGGCAAATTTCCAGCCGGGTTTGTTGGCATCCGAGTCGTCGTATTTCACCGAAACACCCGCTTTGCGCAGTTCGGTCATCAGGGGCCTTACCGTGGCCGAAACGGCTTCCAGTTGCTCGTCCGAGCGGTAGATGGGCACAATCACGACCTGAATGGGCGCGAGTTTGGGCGGAATAATCAGCCCGGCATCGTCGGAGTGGGCCATCACCAGGGCACCCATCATGCGGGTAGAGAGGCCCCACGACGTACCCCAGACGTATTCCAGCGTGTTTTGTTTGTTGAGAAACTGCACCTCAAACGCTTTGGCGAAATTCTGCCCCAAAAAGTGCGACGTACCCGCTTGCAGGGCTTTTCCGTCCTGCATCATGGCTTCAATGCAGAGCGTGTCGTCGGCCCCGGCAAAGCGTTCGTTGGCCGATTTGGTGCCGCGAATCACGGGCATGGCCATCCATTCTTCGGCAAAGGTGGCATACACTTCCAGCATCTGCCGGGTTTCTTCCCGCGCTTCCTGTTCGGTGGCGTGGGCGGTGTGGCCTTCCTGCCAGAGAAACTCGGCTGTGCGCAAAAACAACCGCGTCCGCATTTCCCAACGAACCACGTTGGCCCATTGGTTAATGAGCAGGGGCAGATCGCGGTAGCTTTGAATCCAGTTTTTGTACGTGCTCCAGATAACGGTTTCCGAGGTGGGCCGCACAATCAGCTCCTCCTCCAGCTTGGCATCGGGGTCAACAATAATACCTGACCCATCGTCGGCCATTTTGAGGCGGTAATGCGTGACCACGGCGCACTCTTTGGCAAAACCCGCCACGTGCGAAGCTTCTTTGCTCAGGTATGATTTAGGAATAAAAAGGGGGAAATAGGCGTTTTGGTGGCCCGTTTCTTTAAACATATCGTCGAGTGCCCGTTGCATTTTCTCCCAGATCGAAAACCCATACGGCTTAATGACCATGCACCCGCGAACGGCTGAATTTTCGGCCAGATCGGCCCGTTTTACGAGTTCATTGTACCACTCCGAATAATCGTCGGCGCGGGTAGGAAGGGACTTGGTCATGGTGATTGGGGGGCGTTTGCCGGGGGCGGGTTGGTTGGTTCTACCCCGGTGATGTGGCCAAAGAAGCCGGGCCGATTCGCTACACGGCCAACTTGTTAGAATCGTATTAAACCTTGATTAGATCTAGCCATCTAAGCGGTTAGAAGGGGTTGCAAAGATAGGTTTTAATCCTATTTTTGTAATCAAACGGCCTCTAAACTGGTTATTGTTGTAGTGCTGGTGGCCTCCTTTGCCAGATCTTTTCACCCCAATTAAACTCGCTTCCTTATGAAACTCAATAGAACCTGGCAGTACCTGGCACTGGTTGCCCTGCTGGGGGCCGGGGCGTGTAGCTCCAGCCGCCAAAGTGCCCAAAATACGGGCGAAGTGGATGATTTGTACGGCAACTCCGGCAATGCTGCCGTGTATGCCGGTGACCAACGGACCAGCACCCCACGGGAAGCCCGCCAAACGGCGCGGCTGGAACGCCAGCAGCAACAGCAACAGCAGCGTGAACAACAACGCAACCGCTACGCCAACCCCGACTACGACTACTCTGACGAGCAGCAGGCCCCCGGCACCGGTACCGATGCTGAATATTACACCGAACTCAGTTCGCGCCGGTTGCAGCGCGGCATCTCGCCCGATCCGGGTTGGGCCAGCAACGGCAACTACAACGATGGTTTTGTGAATGGCTACAACCAGGGCCTATACGGGGCTAATAGCTGGAACCGATGGGGCCTCAACAACGGCGGTTTCATGAATGGCTTCAGCCTGGGCATCGGCGTGGGATCGATGTTTGGCGGTGGGTTTAACCGTTTCGGTAGTCCGTTTGGTTTTGGCGGTGGCTTCGGTGGTTACAACCCCTACGCCTTTGGCGGTGGCTTTGGCAATTTCTACGATCCTTTCTATAGCCCCTTTGGTTTTGGCGGATATAACTCATTTGGCGGCTTTGGCGGTTTCGGTGGTGGCTTCAGTCCGTTTGGCTTTGGCAATGGCTTTGGTGGCTACAACCCTTATGCGTTCGGCGGTGGGTTCTATGGTCGCCCTACGGTCATCAACAATAACTACATCGTGACCGGTGCTGACCCGTACCGCAACAACCGCACCTACGGCGCACGGGGCACCACCTCGTCGGCCCGTTACAACGGCGATTTCAACAACGCCCCCCGCACCAACACAGACGGCGGTCGTCGGGCCTCGTCGGGGAATAGCACGTACTCGCCAGGTACGTATTCGGCCCCGTCGCGTTCGGCTCCGTCGCGTTCCGACAACGGAAATAATACCAATTACAGCCGCCCGGCAGACGGGGGCTACAACGGCACACGCGGCTCGTCGGCGGCGGGTCGGGGCACGTATTACTACGAAAATGGCAACGCTGGTGGGCGCACGTCGTCGGGCAATGTGGCCACACCTGCCACGCCAAACGCCAATTACAGCACTCCCTCACGCGGGTCAGACTCGTACTACTCGGCCCCCAGGGGCAACAGCCGGGGCAGTTATTCGGACGGTGGTAACAGCGCACCAAGCCAAAGCCGCACCAATTCGCAGCCCAGCTATGAGCGGCAGCAGCAGCAGCCTAGCTACTCGGCTCCGTCGCGGAGTTATTCGCAGCCTTCGCAGCCCAGCTATTCGGCCCCCAGCCGGGGTAACAGTTCACCTTCGCCCAGTTCGGGCAGCGGTGGCTACAACGGCGGCGGCAGTTCGTCGTCGGGCGGTGGTGGCGGCGGGTCACGCGGGCCACGGTAAATTGAGGTTATTTCAATAAATAAACCCCGCTGTTTTGAGAAAGACAGCGGGGTTTATCGTTTACATAATAATAGGGTTAAACGTTGGCGGATGGTGTTTGTCATACCTTCGTAAACGATACGTCAATCCTAAACCAACTCTCATATGAACAGGATTAGCCTACTTGCCGGGGGATTGATTTTCGCGGCCTTTGCTGCCTACGGGCAAGACTATTCGGGCGATGTGTTTCGGTATTCTGAGCAGCCCATCATCGGCACGGCCCGTTTTCAGGGGCTGGGCGGCAGCCACGCGGCGTTGGGTGGCGATGCGTCGTCGGTGTTTACCAACCCCGCCGGGCTGGGTTTCTACAACCGGTCGGAGTTTAGCCTCAGCCCCGGCATACGCCTCCAAAACGTGGGGGCAACGTACCTGGAACGCAGCACCTCGGCCAGTAGCAGTACGCCGTTTGTGGGGCAGGCGGGCCTGATTTTCGCCGGCGAACCGTCGCGGAATGGCAAAATGCGGCGCGGCACGTTCGGCATCACCTACTCGCGGCAAGTGAGCCTCAACAACGAATTCACGTTTTCGGGCCAAAACAACCGCAGTTCCCTAACAGACTCGTATGCCGAAGAACTGAACCGCTACGGCGTTGCGTCGGGAACGGTAGACCAGGCATATAACACCAATACTAAACAGATTGGTAATATTGGGGCCAACACCGCCAACGAACTCTTTGGCACGGCTTACCTGGCGGCGGCCTACCAACTCTATTTGCTGGACCCCCTGCAAACCAACGGAAAAGTATATGCCGGGGCCGAGCAAAACAAGCCCACCATCCAGACCCAAGGTTTCAACAGTAGCGGCGCGCAGTCGCAGTGGGCGTTGGGCTACGGGGCCAATTTCGACGATAAATTCTACGTAGGCGGCTCGTTGGCACTGACCAGCACCCGCTATGATTTCACGAACGAGTTCAGGGAATCGTTCGTGGGCGGCGACCAGATTCGGGGCATGGCCGATGTCAGCACCCTCACGGTGCGGGGTACGGGCATAAACCTCACGCTGGGAGCCATTTACCGGCCCACGCAGTCTATTCAATTGGGGGCCACGTTTGCCTCGCCCACATTTAGCCAACTGACCGAGACCTATAACCGCACTATCAGTGCCGATATTATTGGTATCCGGCAGACCGATAACGCGGGCAACCCCGTGCGGTTTGTGCCTGATTTGCAAGAAATTGACCTGCCCGCCAACGATTTTGAGTATTCTATCACCACGCCGTTGCGGGCATCGGGCGGGGCAACTTTTTTTGTGGGTAAACGTGGTTTCCTCACCGCCACCGCCGAATACGTGGGCTATTCGGGGATGCGCGTCAGCACCGATGGGTATGGCTCATCGGCTGATAATCAGGCGTTTCGCCAGGATAACACGCGCTTTGTGCAGGGAACGTACCAGAGCGTGGTCAATTTCAGGGCCGGGGCCGAAGTACGGGCCGACGTGTTTCGGTTTCGGCTCGGTGCGGCCTACCTGCCCAGCCCCTACAAAACTACGTTTGACCCGTTGGCTCAAAACGGCGAACGCGACACCTGGCTGTATTCGGGTGGGGTAGGGGCACGGAACGACCGTTTCTTCGCCGATTTGGCCGCCGTTTTTTACACCACCAAAACGGCCTACACGCCCTACACCCTGAACACGCCCCAGAATTACGGCACGGCCACGCTCAACAACAAAATCACGTCGCTGATGCTGTCGGTGGGTTTGTTTTTTTAGCGTCATGAACGTACCTGGAATAACGCTCAACAACGGGGTGGTGATGCCCGCGCTGGGGCTGGGGGTGTATGCGCCCAAACACAACAGCGAGGTGCAGCAAGCCGTGGAATCCGCCCTGGAATTGGGTTGCCGCCTCATCGACACGGCTTCGGTCTACGGTAACGAGCGCGAGGTAGCTCAGGCCATTCGGGCCAGCGGCCTGAACGCCACAGATATTTTTGTTACCACCAAAGTTTGGAACGATCAGCAGGGCTACGACCAGACGCTGTGGGCATTTGACCAGAGCCTGACCCGTTTGGGCCTGGATGTGGTTGATTTGTACCTCATTCACTGGCCCAACGGCACCGACCGGCTGGGTAGTTGGCGTGCGCTGGAAACGCTGTATGCTCAAGGCCGGGCGCGGGCTATCGGCGTGTCGAATTTCTACCCTCACCACCTGGATGAACTCCTTGCCGTGGCCAACGTGGTGCCTGCCGTGAACCAGATTGAGGTCAGCCCCTACTGTTACCGACCCGACGTGATGGCTTATTGCCACGAAAAAAACATTCGGGTGGAGGGTTACGCGCCACTGGTGCGTGGTCAAAAACAAGACGACCCGCGCCTGATAGCGTTGGCCGAAACCTACGGTATATCAACGTACCAGGTGCTGGTGCGGTGGTCGTTGCAGCAGGGCGTTATTACGATTCCAAAATCGGTGAAGAAAGACCGGATTCAGCACAATTTTGATGTGTTCGATTTTGAGCTTTTGCCCGATGATATGGCCATGCTGAACACCTTTTACGACAACACCCGCGTAGCCCCCGACCCCACCAACCTGCCCTGAGTACTTCAAATACGTACCTGACGTACCTCTAAACTATTTAGCTGATGATTGTTACCTGTTTTCTGGCGTATAGAATTGACCCTGACAAAGTTGCCGAGTTTGAGCACTACGGCAAACTTTGGATCGATTTAGTGAATAAAATGGGGGGCATTCATCATGGCTATTTGTTGCCCCACGAGGGGGCCAACAACATTGGGTATGCCTCCTTCTCGTTCCCTTCTCTGGCCGATTATGAACAGTACCGAAACCAAATTCCGTCTTCGCCAGACTGTCAGGAGGCGTTGGCATATGCCAAAGAAACCAAGTGTATCCATAGTTATGAGCGTAGTTTTCTCCGGCCAGTTTTCGCGGGCATCCACGACAAAGCACGTATACCCGGCTGAAAACTGACCGGAGTGCCGCCATCACGTACCTGACCTAACTGGCTCGCTACCAACCCCATGACCGACCAAACCTTGCTGGCCCTGCGCCCCACTGTGGCCACCGAAGACACCGCCACCAACCCCGCCGAGGCATTCCAGAACCAAACGCTTCGGCCCGTGCTTAAGCTCCAGAACGAGTTGCTGCTGGGGCTGTTTCGGCATTACCTGGCCAAGCGCAAACAACGCGGCCCAAATGGGGAAGTTCCCGCCCGGTTCGCCAAACTAAGCCCCGCCGAACAGGAAGCCTATATTGCCCATACCATTCGCACAGACCTCAAATTCAGGAACTTGCTGGTGGGTATGGTGGTGGGGCATTTTACCGCCGACGAACTGGCGCAGTTTCTGGCCGACGAAGCCGAGCTAACCCGTCGGCTGGGTAACTTGCTCACGCAACGCCTTCAGGATCAGCGTTTGGCGTTGGTTTAGGTTGTTTATGTGGAAGTGATTGAATTGGTATCGTCCCAGGCTCCGCCCTGGCCGGACGCGAAGCCTGGGACGATACCATTACGCCAACTACGGCCAAATCCGACATCCCAAATCCACAATCCCAAATCGTATTACATCGTGGCGCGGCCCAGGTAAATCTCGTCGCCCCGGAGGCGGATGGTGGTGTAGAACTGCCGCCCCTCGGCCACATACCGCACCATCAGGCTCGACTGTTGGCCGGGTTTGGCGTAGGGCATGGAGGCCGCAATCAGAATTTGATTGCCGTTGACGATAGCCCGTGCAAAAGGCAACTTTCTGGTTTTAAGCTGGTTGGCGTTGTACTGGTACCAGGTTTGCCCCCCGTCGAATGAGCATTCGGTTTGCTGATTCAGGTATGTTTCTTTTCCATTGAACAGGTCGCCGTGGTGTTTGAAAAGCCGCCACAGACCGTGGATGTAGTGTTCGTAACAGGCATAAACCCGGTCGTTTCCGGTGCCTTGCTGCGTGGGGTTAGTGGGAGAGGGCTGGTCGGGTTTTAGTTCCACGTGGTCGTCCCAGAAAACGGCTCCGTAGCCGCCCGTAAACCAGTAGAAAACGGCCAGCCCCTCGGCCACGGCGGGCGGCGCGGGGTTCGATGATTTTTCGCTCCGGTTGAACGGCCCCTGCGTGTTGAAAACCCAGTGGTAGGCCAGCCTTTTTTTGTCCGTCAGCCGAATATTATATTCCTGTTCCGAGAGCACCCCTGCCAACCAGTGGCGGCTCAGATCGCCCTCATGCTCAATGGTGTAATCGAAGTCGGGGTAATAAAAATACGTACCTGGCATATGGAAATCGGAATAGTCGCTGTACGACTTGCCTACTATTTCGTCGGGCATTCCGCGTTGGCGGGTGGTGGCGGTATGGCGGGCGGGCATGGTAAACAGCCAGTCGGCAGGTACGTCATAATCGGCGGCGCGGGAGTAGCCAAACCCCAGGTGAGCAATGGGCGCAATGCCGCCAATGAGGGTGCGTGGGTCGGCCATATCGCGCATGATCTTGATGAAATAGGCGTATAAATTGGCCTGTTCCTGCCGGTTTTCAAACCGAACGCCTTCGTTTTCAATGTCGAACAAAATTTTGCTGTACCCGCTCAGGCGGTCGCCGTTGGGGCAGTCGCCAAAGGCCTGACAGCTACCGGCTAGGGGCTGAATGGCGGCGTAAATGTTTTCGAGCGAACGCGGGTTGTTGGCCGGGGCGCGGAAATACGTGTTGGGGGCCAGGTTGCCGTCTCTGGCCCAGCCCAGGTTGTAGGGTGGCAACCGGAATTGGTGTTGCCCCACGGCATCGGCCCGTTGCTCGAAAGTGAGGCGGCTTTTCCAGCCTTTGGGCATCCGGTTTACGTCCTGCGCAATTTCGGCCCCCCAAATCATGCGCGTCCGGTCGATGGCCGAAAACCCCCGCCTGAACAGAATATCCCATTCTTTGGTGTACAGGTTTCGCCCCGCGCCCGAAAAAATGATGGTCTTGGAGGCGGGCAACCGGAAGTCGTCTACCACGTTGGCGTTCCAGTAACCCTTGCGGGTGGTGGGCGTAAATGTGCTGCGGGGCGTGGGCACCAGAGTCGTTTGGGCGGGTACCGGCCCGGTTAGGTTGCTGCCTTTCCAGTGGATCATTTTATCGGAACTGCGCATGAGCCACCCGCCGGAGAGGCTGGCCAGGGCAAGCAAGAAAAGTCGCATAGGCTTTGGGGTCATCTAGTCCTCGTCGAGGTAACGTTTGGTGATGGGCTGGTAGGAATCAATGCGGCGGTCGCGGAAGTAGGGCCAGGTGGTGCGGTACCGTTCGCCCGCTTCGAGGTCAATTTCCTGAACGTGAACCACTTCCCGGTCGTGGGGGGCCAGGTAGAGCAGCGTACCGAAGGGGTTCGACACAAACGAGCCGCCCCAAAACTGCTGGTCGGCTTCGCGCCCTACGCGGTTTACGGCCACCACGTGCAGGCCGTTAGCAATGGCGTGGCTGCGCTGTATGGTCTGCCAGGCCTGGTATTGCTCGGTATTTTGGGCGGGGTTGGGTTCGTTCACATCCCAGCCAATGGCGGTGGGGTAGACCAGCAAATCGGCCCCCATCAGGGCCGTGATCCGGGCGGCTTCAGGGTACCACTGATCCCAGCAGATGAGCACCCCCACGCGGGCAAAGCGGGTGTTGAAAACCTTGTAGCCCAGATCGCCAGGGGTGAAATAGAATTTTTCGTAATAACCGGGGTCGTCGGGGATGTGCATTTTGCGGTACTTGCCCAGGTACGTCCCGTCGGCATCGAGCACGGCGGTGGTGTTGTGGTACAGCCCCTGCGCCCGTTTTTCGAACAGCGAAGCCACAATGACCACGCCCAGTTCTGCCGCCAACGTACCCAGCCGGTGGGTGGTAGGGCCGGGAATGGCTTCGGCCAAACTGAAATTTTGGTGGTCTTCCACGTCGCAGAAATACAGCGACGTAAACAGTTCCTGCAACACCACAAGTTGCGCCCCGCCGCCCGCCGCCTCCCGAATCCGGGCTTCGGCGTTGGTCAGGTTGGTTTCCACCTCAGCGGCGCACTGCATCTGAATAATTCCAATGTTTACTTTTTTCGACATAACGTGTGAAGTCTCGGCCTGGCCCCCAACCCGAACAGGGCAGCACATTTCGTGAAACTTGTCTTTTGATAGCTGTCTGATTGTTGTAAGCAGCAAGCTGATAATTAAAACCTTTTTTTGGTAATACAGGCCAACAACGGTCGTAAGCGCTTGCTGCCTATTGCCAAAAGTAGTGCAAGTTGATTTAAGTGATTTGCCAGTTGCACCTACAACCCCCCGGCTGTAGGTTTTGGCTTTGGTACCAATCGTTAAATGTGTCAATGACGACTTTACTGAGGTTTTGGCAAAAGAAGCCTGAAATTAGAACTTAACAGTCCTGCTCTTCAGGGGCTGTTTCGCGTTCGGGGCTACATTGAGAATAGGCTACAACGACTTTTCCAACCTAACTCTGGCCCGATTTTCGTCCTGCTGAAGTTGCTCTACCAAAGCGGGCAGGCCCGTGAACTTTTGTTCGGGGCGCAGGAATTCGTGGAAAAATAGGGTCATGTGTTCGCCGTAGATGTCTTTGTCGAAATCGAAAATATAGGTTTCAATAGTTTGGTTTTCGCCCGCCACCGTGGGCCGGAAGCCGATGTTGAGCATTCCGCCGTAGGTTTTCCCACCCTGTTGCACCCGCACGGCATACACGCCGTTGGCCGGAATCAACTTCACGGGGTCGTCTACCTGGAGGTTGGCCGTGGGGAAACCAATAGTGCGGCCCAGTTGCCGACCCTTCACCACGGTGCCCGTCAGGGAGTAGGTACGTCCCAAAAATTGCGTGGCCGTGGCCAGGTTGCCCTCACTCAAGGCAGCGCGAATTTTGGAGGAACTGATACCCACCGCATCAATATCCTGCCGGGGAATTTCCTCCACTTCAAACCCGTACTGCTCCTGATTGGCCCGGATCGACTCGAAACCGCCCGCCCGGTCGCGGCCAAAACGGTGGTCGTAACCGATGACGAGTTTGCGCGTACCCAGCCTATCGACCAGCACCTGCTGAATGAATTCGGCGGAGGTTAGCTGCGAAAACGCCCGCGTGAACGGGATTACGACCAAATGGTCTACACCGGCTTGTTCCAGCAGCGCAATTTTCTCGTCCAGCGTACTGAGTAACCGTAAATCCTGGCTGTCGTTGGAAACCACCGTGCGGGGGTGCGGCCAATAGGTCATCACCACCGACTGCCCCTGCGGGTGCGCACGGGCCACTTCGTTGAGCCGGTTGAGGATGGTCTGATGCCCCCGATGCACCCCATCGAAGGTGCCGCTGGTGACAACGGCGTAAGGAAACGGGACTAAATTTTCAAGGTGACGATGAACAATCATACCGCAAAGATGCGTCGCTAGGCTGAATTGTAGGCGGCAATGAACCCCTCAACGGTCATGGCATCGGCCACGTCGAAGGTGCCGATGTGGGTGCGGCGCAGGGCCGACATATAGGCCCCATTGTGCAGCAGAAGGCCCAAATCACGTACCAGGCTGCGAATGTAGGTGCCTTTGGAGCACACAATACGGAAATCGATGGCTGGAAGATTATCGGTATTTACCTCGAAAACGGTCACGGTGACGGTGCGGCTTTTTATGCCCCCCTCCACTTGTTCGGCGGTTTCGCCGCGCCGCGCCCGCTCATACAGCCGCTCACCGTTCACGCGCACCGCCGAGTAGATGGGCGGAATCTGCTGAATCTCGCCGGTGAGTTGGGCTACGGCAGCGCGTACCTGTTCGGGGGTAATGCCGATGGGGTCGAATTCGGCATCGAACTCGGTTTCCAGGTCAACGGAGGGGGTTGTTTTGCCCAGCACCAATGTACCGGTATAGGCTTTTTCCTGCGCCTGGTACGTGTCTATCTGCTTGGTCATTTTGCCGGTGCAGAGAATGAGCAAGCCCGTAGCCAGAGGGTCGAGCGTACCGGCGTGGCCGATTTTCTTGAATTTACACGCCCGCCTGATTTTGTTCACCACGTCGAATGAAGTCCATTCGCGGGGTTTGTCAATCAGGATGAGCCGGGCCGGTTCGGGAGTGAGTTCAGTGTTTTTCACCGCAAAGGCGCAAAGGGTAACGCAAAGGGCGCAAAGGAAAAGGAGTAATTTAACGCAAAGAAACAATTTTTTTTCGCGCCCTTTGCGTCTTTGCGGTGAAACATTTTATAGAATATCGATCTTCACCCCCGCCGCCAGCAGGGCCAAAATAGCCAGCCCCACCACGATACGGTAGTAGCCGAAGACTTTGAAGCCGTACTTATTCAGGAACCCCACAAACGCCCGGATGGCCAACAGACCCACCACAAACGCGATGCCATTTCCCAGTAGAAGTATCTGGTAATCAGACGGTTGGAGCAGTTTATAGGTTTTCAATAGCTTGTAGCCCGATGCCGCCGCCATGGTAGGAACGGCCAGAAAAAACGAAAATTCGGCGGCCTGTTGGCGCGTTAGCCCCTGAGTCATGCCGCCGATGATGGTTGCCGCCGACCGCGACACGCCGGGAATCATGGCGATACACTGGAAAAAACCCACCCGCAGGGCTTCGGGGAACGTAATATCGTTGTCGCGCTCGACGGTTTTGTCCAAAATCCGGTCAATGTAGATCAGCACTACACCGCCCACCACCAGCGAGATGGCCACTACGGTGATGTTTTCCAGCAGACTGTCGATGAAATCGTTCAGCAAAAAGCCAATGACGGCGGCGGGCAAAAATGCCACCAATAGTTTGAGGTAAAAATCGAGCTGACCCGACACGGGGCCGACCAGGTTTTGGGCAAACGCGGGCAGGGCATTGTACCAAACCATGTCGGCGCGGGTGCGGGTGTCGCGCAGGAAACGGCGGTAGTAGAGCACCAACACCGACAGGATACAGCCGAACTGAATATCGACGGTGTAGAGTTTGGTGAACTCATCTTTGCTGATGCCCGCCAACGACGAATAGATGATCATGTGGCCGGTGGAGGAAACGGGCAGAAACTCGGTCAGGCCCTCAATAATGGCCAGCATAATGGCGTGGAACAGGCTCATAGAACTGTATCAGGTGGTGCAGGTACGTACTAAAATGGCTCTGGCAACCTGCCAAAGCCATCTGATAACGGTAAGGTGAGGCAAAAGTAGTCAGCTAATTTTCTCCGACGTACCAGGCTTGCGCAGAATGGCAAAAAACTCGATCACAAACCCCACCGTGACCAGGATGGGGCCAAGGGTCAGTCCCAGAAAGCCAAACCCAAACGGCTCGGTGTCGAGCGTCATGATGAAAAAGCCCAGCAACACCGTGACAATGCCCGCTACCATAAGTTGGTAATTGGCTTTCCCGAAGGGCATAGCCGGTGTGTAGGCGGGTGCCGTTTCCGGGGCGTTAACTGGTTCGGTGGCAAAAATGGGCGTGGTTTTGCCGGTTTTGAGTTTGGTGCTGTCCATCTTGGTTTGTGGTTTATGTGTTTCGCCTGTTTGTTGTGAAAAAAAAATGGTTAAACACAGAGGCGCAGAGAAAAATGAGTTTTTTTAGTATAAATAATTACTAGAAAAAAGAAATTTAAATATAGAGGCATAGAGAAAAAATTCGCTCAAAAAACTAATTTTCAGGTGTTAATAAACTCTTTTTTCTCTGTGTTCTCTGCGTCTCTGTGTTTAAATTATTTCGTTTCAATACAATTCATCGAGCGAAAGGCCCAGGTAGCGGTTCACGGCTTGTAGGGTGCTCAGTACGGCGATTATCATGCCCAGGCCCACCAGCCCGGCGGCCAGGGTCAGGAGTTGGAGGGGCGTGGTGAGGGTGTTCAGTTCGGGCAGGTTCAGCAGGGCAACGTACCAGAGTAAAAACAGCACCGTGGCCGCCAGCACCCCCGCCAACAGCCCCTGTCCCAGCCCACGGGCCAAAAAAGGGCGGGTAATGAACCCATTGGTGGCCCCCACCAGTTGCATACTCCTGATAAGCATCCGTTGCGAATACAGGGCCAGCCGGATGGTATTATTCATAAGCACCACAATGATAATGAGCAGCACCAGCGCGAAACCGGCCATCACGGCGTAGATTTTGGTGATGTTCCGGTTGATGTTGTCGACCATGTTTTCGGGATATACCACCTCATATACCCCGTCCAGCTTTTCTAGCGCGGCCTTCACTTCCTTCAATTTATCTTCGGCAAAATACGCCTCGCGCAGCCGAATCCGGTAGCTGGCGTGCAGGGGGTTGTCGGTCAGAAACTGGGTGAAGTCTTCGTTGGTTTCGGCAATAAATTCCTTCGCGGCTTCCTCTCTGGACACGTACCTGAGTTGCGGTTTCCCCTCGGCCACCACCACAAACGGCTGACTGTCAAGCGTTTTTTTCAGAGCCAGCCGCCCTGCCGAATCCAGGTCGTTATCCAGAAAGGTACGTACTTCGTTGCCCTCCCGCACGTTCGTCACCAGCCGTTTCGACTGCATGGCCAGCAGGGCGCAGGCCCCAATCAGGAGCAGGGCCAGCGTGAGGCTGAACAGGATTCGACCGGTGGGGTAGGCACCCACATTTTTTTTCTTACGCGCCATCGAACAAAAGTAATGGGTTTGGGCCGGGGTTGTGGCCCGGCCCGTGGCCACGCCCGGCGAATTAGGAAAAATTAACGGGTCAGGGCCTGGTACACCAGCACCCGGAACTTGTCGTTGAGGTCGCCCGCCGAGTTGGGCACTTTCTGGGTCATAAGAATGCCAATTACACCCGTCTGCGGGTCGGCCCAGTAGTTGGTGCCGAAAAAACCGCCCCAGTCGAACGTACCGACCGAAACGGGGAGTTTCGCCGCCGATTTTTCGGTCGTAATACCGAAACCCAGCCCGAATTTATTGTCGCCCACGCCCAGGGCACCCACTTGGTTTTGGGTCATGAGCCGCACCGTGGCGGGGGCCAACAGCCGGGTGCCGCCATATTCACCGCCGTTGAGGAGCATCTGCAAAAAAATGGCATAGTCGAGGGCCGTTGACGACAGCCCCGCCCCACCCGAATAATACGTACCTGGCCGGAGGGGGTAGTCGGCAGAGATGCCGCCCTGCGCGGGCATGGGCACCACGGCTTTGGTGTCGGGCACTTCGGTGTAGAGCGTGGCCAAGCGGTTGGCTTTGTCGGTGGGAAGGTAGAAAAAGGTGTCGTTCATGCCCAGCGGGGCGAAAATACGGGTCCGAAAAAACTGATCCAGCGGTTGCCCCGATACCACTTCCACCAGGTACCCCAACACGTCGGTGCTGAGGCTGTAGGTCCATTTCTCGCCGGGGTTGTGCATGAGCGGCAACCGCGCCAGGGCCGGAATCGTGACCGAGAGGCTGTTCATGGGCGTGCCAATACCGCTCGGAATGCCTGCTTTGGCGTAGATGGCCACACCTTCTTTGCTGCCAATGCCCGCGTAGCTCAGGCCCGACGTGTGGGTGAGCAACTGCCGGATGGTAATCTCGCTTTTGGCGGGTTTGGTGGTGTAGGTCGTGTCTTTTTCGGAATACGTATCGAGCACCACCGGGTTTTTAAACGCCGGAATATAGGTCGAAATGGGTTCATCGAGCAGGAAACGGCCTTCCTCAAACAGCATCATCACGGCCACACTGGTGATGGCTTTGGTTTGCGAGGCAATACGCATGATGGCATCACGGCGGAGGGGCGTTTTGGCCGGGTTGCCGTTTTGGCCGATGGCTTTGTGGTACACCACCTGCCCGTTGCGCACCAACAGGGCAATAATACCGGCCTGTTTGCCCCGGTCAACGTAGTCGGTAAGCACCCGGTCGAGGCGGGTCAGGCGGGCGGGGTCAACGCCCACCGAGGCGGGGGCAGTGGCCTCCACGAGCGTGTACTTTTGAGCAAAAGCAGTTGACAGTGAGGCTGTTAAAATCAGTAACGAGAAAAGTGAGCGCATGGAGATGGGGGTTTTGGGGGTTTCGGCATTGCCCCCCGCCCTAAAGGGAGTCTGCTTGCGCAACCTGGCTTCGCGCTAGCGTACTCATGCGCAAGCAAGGCTCTCTTTAGGGCGGGGGGCCACGCCGAAACACGAAGTACGTTCTTTTTCCACCAAAAATCCCTACGCTGCCGCCCGGCGAAGGCGGTCGTTGATGGCGCGGCCCAGGCCGTGGTCGGGCACCAGTTGGGCGTAGAGGTGCGTCAGGGGCAGTGCGTCCAGGTGGCGGAGGGCGGCAAACAGGTTGTGGGCGGCTTCCAGCACGTTGCCGGTGGGGGCCAGCACTTGTTGGTTGGCCAGCGGGATGCCGGGCAGTGGTTCGGCAAACACCAATGCTCCCGCCAACGTACCTGGCTGGGGCGGGGCCTCTCCCGGAACCAGCAACGTGAGCGGTTTGCGCGGGGCGTAGTGCGAAGTCATCATCCCAGGAGCCAGGGGTTTGGAACTAGAATGGGCCAGCACCTGCAACGGCCCGCAAAGGGTTTCCAGTTTGTCGAGCGGCAAACCTCCCAACCGGTACACGATGGCTTCGCCGTGGTCATTGAAGCCCACAATGGTCGATTCGATGCCCACGGCGCAGGGGCCACCGTCCAGAATATAGGGCACCTCGTGGCCTAGTTGGTCGGCCACGTGCTGGGCGGTGGTGGGGCTGATGTAGCCGAACGGGTTGGCACTGGGAGCCGCCAAAGGAAAATCGAGCGTGGCCAGCAGGGCCAGCGTGAGCGGGTGGGCGGGAATACGCACGGCCACCGTGGGCAAGCCAGACGTGGTAAGGTCTGGTACGTGGTTACGGCGGGGCAGCAGCAGCGTGAGCGGCCCCGGCCAACAGGCATCAGCCAGTTTTTGAGCCAACGGGGGCCACTCCTGCACCAGCCCGCGTACCTTTTCCACGGTATCGGTATGAACAATGAGCGGGTCGAAGGCGGGGCGGTTTTTTACCCGGAAAATGGTCAGTACTGCGTTGGTGTTCAGGGCATTAGCCGCCAAGCCATACACGGTTTCGGTCGGGATGCCCACCACGTTGCCCGTCTCCAGCCAATGCCGGGCGGTCTGGATATCGGTACCAATCATGCCAGGCGAATCCCGTCGGGGGCGAGGGTGATTTTTCGGTCTTTGTACAAAGCCCCAATGGCTTTTTTGAACGTCTTCTTGCTCATTTCCAGTTGCCGTTGAATCTGTTCGGGAGCCGAGGCATCGGTGAGGGGCAGAAAACCGCCCTGTTTTCTGAGCGTATCCAGAATAAGCTGGGCACTGGGTTCCACGTTGGCATAGCCAGTGGGTTGCAAGCTTAGATCGACGCGCCTGTCTTCGCGAATTTTCTTCACCCAGGCCGTTACTTTATCGCCAATGCGGAGCGTTTTAAACACTTCGTTGGCAAAAAACAGGCCCCTGAACTGGTCGTTCACCACGGCCAACAGGCCCAAATCGGTGCGGTCGTAAATCAGAGCCGTTACCTGTTCGCCTTCGGTCAGGGTTTCGGGGGCTTCGTCGTCTACGATAGCGTTGATTTTCGAGGAGCCAATCAGCCGGTCAGTATCGGCATCGTAGCCGCAATAAATGACGTACCAGCGGCCCTCGGCCAGAGGTTCTTCCTGCGCTTTAGTGGGTACGAGCAGGTCTTTTTCCAGCCCCCAGTCCATGAAAGCACCAAACGGAGCCAGGGCCACGCACCGCAGGGCGGCAAAGGTGTTGCGCACCAGAGCCGGGCGCAGGGTGGTGGCCACGGGCCGGTCTTCCGAGTCGGTATAGACAAAGACCTCAATCTCGTCGCCTTCGGTCAGGGTTTCGGGTACGTATTTGTTGGGCAACAGAATATCGTTGTCGTCTTCGTCGCCGAGAAACATGCCCACGCTGGTCATGCGCAGGGCCGTGAGCCGGTTGTAGTGGCCAATCTGAATCATGGGGCAAAGGTAGCACGGGTTTGGCAGCGGCGCGTCAGGAGCCGGTGTGGCCCGTCACGGACTCATAATCGGACTTAAGCCGCCCCACCTCGCGGGCCAGAAACGTTTGCAATTCCTGGTTAAAAACGGCTTTTTCAGATTCGCTCAGACCGGCGTAGAAGTCCTTCAATTCCTGGTTGAGTGCGGCCCGTTCGGCGGGTGTGGTGGCGTTGATGGAACGGGTATGGTACGTTTTGAAATCGATTGGCTGCATGGGTCGTAAACGAAAGCGGGGCGGGGGGAGTTCGGCCCACAAAACACGCGGTTGTTTTTAAACGTTATGAGTAAAAAGTAGTCTTAATTCAGTTTGAAGGGGTAAGGCGGTCGTTGCTTTGGCCGTTTCCGCATCTGTCCGGCGCGTATCTTTACCTACCCAAACCAATGCCGGTCTGTTTGTTCTGTTAATCCCAATTTGTTCGATGAAAAAATCACTTGCCTCCCTTTTCACCGCCACCGCGCTGCTGGCGACCTTTGTTTCGGCACAGGCTCAGGACGATATGCCCGACGATATGAAGGCACTTATGACCAAATATACCTGCATTGCCTGCCACAAAGTGGCTGTTCGGGTGGTGGGGCCAGCCTACAAGGACGTGGCTAAAAAGAACTATACCGACGAGCAGATGGTGGAGTTGATCTACAACCCCAAACCCAGCAACTGGCCCGGCTATATGCCCATGGCGGCCATGAAACAGGTTCCCCGCGAAGATGCCCTCAAACTGGCCAGTTGGATCAACTCGCTGGATGGTAGCCCGTCTAAAAAAGGAGCCGTGAAGAAAGGGGCCGCTAAAGGAAAGAGAGCCTGAGCAGGTACGTTGTTGTAGGTCTCGGCGTAGCCCACCTGCATCGGCGTAACCCCCAAACCCGCAACGGCGGACCGCCCTGAAGGGGGCCTTTGCTTACGCAAGCGTACCTCACTCGGAGCAAAAGCCCCCTTCAGGGCGGGCCGCCGTTGCGGGTTTGGGGGCTACGCCGAG
>JAYUKZ010000423.1:0-1704 GCA_043763995.1 Fibrella sp. | reverse complement strand
GTACCGGAGTCGGCTCATCCCCACCGGCAACACGCCCGCCCTGCCCGCCGATTTTGCCACCCGCGCCCTGATTGCCGATGGCGGGCCGTTTACGCGGGCGGGCCTGGTACCGGCGGGTGCCCCCGCCCGCTATGGGTCGCTTCACGCCAACACGCCTAACGGCACGTATGTGTTGCAACTGCTGCGGGCCGACAATACCGTGCTTCAGAGTGCCAACCTGGACGTGACCAATTCGGGGCCGGAACTGGCGTTCGCCGCCGTGGCGCAGTCGCCCGACCCTCCAGACACAGGCACGTCGGGCACCACGCCCAGCCCCACCCCTACCCCCAGCAACGTAACGTACACGGGCATTACGCCTTTGATGGACATGATTCGGTTCCGGTTTCGGGCCACGGCCAATCAGATCGACGTGGCCTTTACCGGCTCCGGCGACTGGCAGTACAAAGTGGCCCGGACAAGCGAGGTCAACAACGTGCAACAGGTGCCGAACTGGTCGGCAATCGGCTGGCTCGATTGCCCTGGCGGCACGGGCGAACGGGTGCTGACGCTGCCCGGCCACCCCCAGGCCAACCGCACGGTGCAGGTGATTTTGCAGAGCAAAACGCGGCCAGAGGAACGGTACGACGTGCCCATTATTTGTAATGGCGGCAGCACCAACGGCTACGACTACATCGTGCTGGCGCGGCCTTCGGCGGGCATCATCGACATGCGCGTGTTTACGATTCTGCCCTTCCGCACCTGGAGCGACGATTTAATTGTATCCCGCGAAAACGGGCCAACCGCCGACACGGTGCGCGTGCGGGTGAAATCTGGATTCCCCCGCGCCGCCAATACGCGCTGGTTCTGGTGGTTTTGCGGCGTACCCTACGAAGGGTTTGCCGACCAGGACGATTTCACCATCACGGTGGCAAAGGGGGTGTTTTTCGAGGTGTACCGCTACGTATGCCCAACTACGGCTTTTGTGCGCTATAACCAGAATGACCCCAACAGCGCGGGTGAAACGTTAGCCACGACCCAGAAATGGGGCGATATGTACGTAAACGACAACCTACTCAGCAACGATGCCGTCCGGCTCTGGACGGGTACTAACTAACACGTATGGCACAACGCAACGCCGCCGCCCGTTACCCCGATTGGTTTTCGGTGCCCGAAGGCCGTCTGGAAACCTACCCGCACCGGTTTCCAGGCCTGACCAAGTTCGATGATTTTCGGATTATTACCTCCAAACGCGGCATGTCTACTCCCTACGAGCAGTTTGTGCGCGTAGGAGTAGACATTATGGACTACCCCGGTTTTGGCAACCCCGCGTTTTTCGACTACCGCGCCAACCCCGATTCGTGGTATGAGATACCGAGTGGTGCCGCCTGGCGTGACTACGTACAAAGCCAGATCAGCGCGGGCGTAATCGGTTCGCTGGCCGACCTGTCGGCCCCGACGCTGACGGCGGGGGCTACGCAGGTTATTAACTACCTGGCCGATAACCTGGAAAACATTGACAACCGGATTATGCTCGATCAGCGGCAGGAATCAGGTTTCGACGACACCAGCGTGGCCTACCTGCGCGTGGCCCAGCGTATTGCCCAGCGCATCAGCCAGCGCGTAGCCTCGGGCAATCTGCCCTACCGGCCTATTTACGCGGGGGGGTACATCTTTTTTGCCAACAGCGACCGGTTTTTTTGGCAATACGACCTCAACAGCAGCGTC
>JAYUKZ010000422.1:0-5942 GCA_043763995.1 Fibrella sp. | reverse complement strand
GTAGGCTTACGCGCAAGCGGGCATCGACCCGTCGAACCGCCTTCAGGGCGGGGGGCTACGCCGAAAAACCGAAATATACCCATGAGCAAAACTACGCCGATTCCGTTCTACGACCTGATAAAAAGCGGCGATGCCGTGCTGGTCGAGTTCTTTGCCACCTGGTGCGCCCCCTGCAAAGCCCTGGCCCCCACCCTAAAACTGCTGGCCGACCGGACGGGCGGTGCCCTCAAAATTGTGAAAGTCGATATTGACCGGAGCCGGGCCGCCGCCTCCAAATTTCAGGTGCAGAGCGTACCCACGCTTATTCTGTTCAAAGACGGGAAAGTGATCTGGCGGCAGTCGGGGGTGCAGCCTATTGGTAAGTTGGAAGCCGCCGTGAAGCCCTATTTGTCGTTATAGAATGAACGGTTTGGGGCTGAAACAGAGCACAAACACCAACAGGGCCAGCCAGCCAATGAGTTTGCGCCCCGCAGAAAGGGGTTCGTCCTGCTCGGTTTCGGGGTGGTACACGCCCAAAAAACGGCCCAACACCACGGCAAATACCATGAACCCGATGTAGCCTTCGGCCAAGGGCCACACCCACGACACGGCCATTTGCCCCACCACCACCGAGAGCGCAATGAGCAAGGCCGTGATGGGCTGTTCGTTCAGGCGCGAGAAGGCCAGAAACAACGCGCCTACGTAGAGCAATAGGTTGATAAACAGACTCTTAAACGCTTCCTGATCGGGGGTGGCAAAGTCGGAAGCGCGGATGTAACCCAGCCCGGCGTAGAACACAAAGCCCACAAACAGCACCGGAGCCAGCGCGTTGAACCGCCGCCGCCCAATGAGGCCGTACAGCACGTGCCCCCCGTCGAGTTGCCCGATGGGAATCAGGTTCAGCGACGTAAAAAACAGCGACAGGTAGCCCGCCAGCAGGTAGGGGTAATGCACCATCTCGTAGGGATGAGGCAGCAAGGCTTTGTCGGCCACGTAGGTTTTGAAAAACCAAAACAGCAAATTATCGCCTAAGGCAATGGCCGACACGTTGCCTTTGGCCAGGTTCAGGTTCACGAATTCGCCATAGCGGAGGCCGTATTTTTTGTATTCGGGGTGAATGGTAAAAATATACTCGACCGGGGGTAGGTGCGTGAAGCCGTACCAAAGCAGCCCCACCGCCACCACAAACCCCGCCAACGGCCCCGCCACGCCCACATCGAAATAGACGCGGCGGCTGTTGATGAGTTGCTGAATGCGGATGAACGCCCCCATTGTGCCAATGCTTTGCATACCGAAGAAAAACGGGATGTAGTAGGGCAAACTGACACGTACCTGGTTGGCCCGCGCCACAAAATAGTGCCCAAATTCGTGTACCGTCAGCACTGTCAGAAACGGCACCGAATACTGAAGGCCAGCCCAAAATTCGGCCCAGCCCAACGACCGGAGGTGGTACTTTTGAATGGTTTGGGCATCATATTCCCATTCGGGCGGAATAAAACTCAGGCCATACATCCAACTGGCCCCGGCGGCGGTGGTGGTGACCAGCGTGAGCAAAAACAGGGCAATATGAATCAGATAAGAACGGGTTTTCATAACACAAAATCGGGGGGCAATGCCTCGTTCAGGTACGTCAGGATGGTGTGGGGCGAACAGACCTGCACGGCCCGAATACCTAACGCCGCCGCCGCCCGGATGTTCGATAGATTATCGTCGAAAAAAAAGGTTTCGTTGGCCACCAGCCCGCCCTCGGTCAGCACCTGCCCAAAACTGGCCGGGTCGGGTTTGAGCAGACCCGTTTGGTGGGAATAGTACACCCGCTCGAAAAAGGTCTCCAGGGTGGGCAAGCCCAGCGCAGCCAGGCGGCGGTTCACCTCCCGAATGTGCAGGGCGTTGGTGTTGCTGAGCAAAAACAGCCGGTAGCGGCCCGCCAACGCCCTTACCCGCTCGAAGTTTTCCAGGGGCACATCGAGCAGCACGGCGTTCCAGGCCGCATCCAGGTCGGCATCGGTGGGGCCAGGTACGTTGTTTTCGGGGAAAAGCACCGCCCGAATGGCCGCCCGGAAGGCCGCGTCGGTCAGCAAGCCGCGCTCGTACCGGCTTCCAATGTCGTGCTGGTTCCAACGGGCGGCCACCTCGGTTTCGGGCAAGTTGGCCAGGTGGGCAAAGTGGCGGCGGGGGGCGGTCAGGTCGATGGGGATGAGCACGTCGCCCAGGTCGAAAATGATGTTTTTCATAGCAGTCCTTCGTCGGCAAAGCTCAGGTACGTCCGGTCGCTGAGGATGAGGTGATCCAGGATGGGCAGGTCGAGCAGCCGCCCGCCGTCTTTGAGTTTGCGGGTCAGGTCGCGGTCGGCTTGCGAGGGGGTCAGGTTGCCCGAGGGGTGGTTGTGGCCCAGAATAATGCCGCTGGCCAGGTGATCCAGCCCGGCTTTGAAGATCAGGCGGGGGTCGGCCACGGTGCCCGACAGCCCCCCGGCACTGATCTGCACGGGGCGCATGACCTCGTTGGCGCGGTTGAGGAGCAACACCCAAAACTCTTCGTGGGCTTTGTCGGTGAGGTAGGGGCGTAGGCTCTCGTAGGCATCCCGCGAGCAGGTGATGCGCGGGCGGGTGGCGGGGGCCTGTTCGCGGCGGCGGCGGCCCAGTTCCAGGGCGGCAATGATGGTGATGGCGCGGGCTTCGCCAATACCCCGGAACCGCGAGAGGTCTTTCACGCTCCGCCGGGCCAGTTCGTGGAGGTTGTTGCCCACGCCTTCCAGCACCATCCGGGCCACGTCTACGGCAGAGAGTTCTGCCGTGCCGGCGTTGATCAAAATGGCCACCAGTTCGGCATCCGAGAGGGCGGCGGTGCCTTTCAGCATCAGTTTTTCGCGCGGGCGATCTTCTTCGGCCCAGCTTTTAATGCTGCGCAGGGGCTGGTAGGCATCCATGTGGGTTCGGCTTCGGGGGTGGGAACAGACTGCCCTAAAAGTAAGCCCTCGGGCAACAAAAAACCTCATCCGCAGGGGCAGATAAGGTCTGTTGAACCCAAACTAAGCCGGGCTACCCACAAACAGGCACAACTAGGCGGCTACTGCCGGGGCCATTTTGTTCACAAAGCGCGTCAGCTTCGACTTGTTGTTGGCGGCTTTGTTCTTATGAATAATGTTTTTCTTGGCCAACCGATCCAGTTTCGAGATCACCGTCTTCAGCAGGTCGCTGGCGGTGGCGTGGTCGGTGGTGGCGCGGAGTTTCTTCACCAGGTTGCGGCTGGTAACGGCCTGATACCGGTTCAACAGCCGTTTTTTGGCGTTGGTACGGATTGCTTTCTTGGTATTCTTATGGTTTGCCATTGACAGGACTTGATTCGGTTTCCGAAATGAGAGCGCAAAGGTACGCCTTCGGGCCGATTTACACAACTCTGGTACGTATAGTTTCCGATACGTACCTACCCGCCGGTTTTATGGCCCGGTATGTGCAGTATTTGGCGAAATGAATGCTTGCCAAAATTTAATTCGGTAAAGGGCTAAACCAGCCTTTGACTTATTCTGTCGAACGGCTAGATTTGTTTTCGTAACATAAACTTAACATGAGAACCGTAACTTTTGAATCGCTCCAGGCCGACCAGGCTTGGTTGGTTGTTTCTGACCAACTCAGTCAGCGTAACACGCTCCTGTCGCGCAGTATTTCCAAGTTGGAACAATACCCCCAGCTACTACCCGTGGCCAGCCGCCTGATGACCCTACGTTACCACCTGCGCCAAAGTCTACGCCGCCTCACGCGGGAAAGCCGCCGCACCCCCGCCACCACCGACGAGGCCGAGCGGCTCAACCGCCAGTGGTGCCAGGTACACGAACTGTATTTTTTGCTCCGCCAGGTAGATGCCGAACTGACCAACACCCGCGACGACAGCGACCCGTTCAACCAGTGGCTCGATAGCCTTGAATCCCGCGTGTACAAGGCGGCGTTGGTGCATTTGAATTAACGGCCCCCTAACCCCCGAAGGGGGAATGCTGACGCAAGCGTATTGCTGACGCGTTAGCCCTCCCCCTTTGGGGGTCGGGGGGCTGCGCGGCGGTAGGGGGCCAGGCCACAGGCAAAACACACCCCGGCCAGCACGGCCCCGCCGCCAATAACACACACCAGTGAGTAACGCAGGTGGGCTTCGTTGCCGAAAACATAATCGGTGAGGAGGGCCACCAGCGTGGGGCCAAGCCCCAGAGCAATAAGGTTGATTATCAGCAGATACAGGGCCGAAGCCAGCCCCCGCGCCTGGTTGGGCATAATGAGCTGGATGGCCGCCGAAGCGGCCCCGAATGGAAAGGCCACAAAAAAACAGGGAATGGGTAGCAGACACAACGCCAATGTGGCGTTGCTCACCAGCGGAAACGCTGCCACCCCTACCAGCACCAGAGCCGAATATAACCCTACCCGCAACCGCCCGTCGGGGTGGCCGTGGCGGGTGAGCCAGTCGGCGTACCGCCCGCCCAGGATGATGCCTGCCGTGGAAAAAACCGCCACCACCAGGCCGTAGGCAAACCCCGCCTGTCCGATTTTCCAGCCGAAGGTGCGCACAAAGTAGGTGGGTACCCAGGCCGCACTGGCGTAGGCCACCAGGCTAATGAACGTGGTGCCGAATGTGACCCACAAAAATGCCGCCTGTTGCCGCCGCACCAACGCCAATGCTTGGCGTAGGGAAAGCTGCTGCACCTGCCCGCTGGTGTTTGTGAGCTGGTTTTTGCGGGCCGGTTCGTGCACGGTGAGCAACAGGAGGCCCACCAGTAAACCGGGTAGGGCAATGTAGAAAAAGAGCCGTTGCCAGGCGAAAATAGTACCCACCACTGGTAGCGTGACCAGTTGCGCATCGCCCCCCAAACTCACCAACGCCGCCCCAATCAGCACCGCCACCCCCGACCCGATGTAGATCCCGGCAGAGTATACGCTGATGGCCGTGGCCAGTTTTTCGTCGGGAAACTCGTCGGCAATCATCGAATAGGCGGCGGGACTGAGGGTGGCCTCGCCTACGCCCACGCCCATGCGGGCCAGAAAAAATAAACCGTAGGTACGTGTCAGGCCACAAAGGGCGGTCATCAGGCTCCAGACCCCAATGCCGCCGATGATGAGGTTGCGGCGGTTGAGGCGGTCGGCCAGGCGACCCACGGGAATACCGAGCAGGGTGTAGAAAAGGGCGAAGCTAAGGCCCATCAGCAGGCTCACCTGGGTGTCGGTGAGGGCAAAATCGCGTTTGAGGGGGCCAACGAGCAGGCTCAGAATCTGGCGGTCGATGAAAGACGACACGTAGGCTAGCATCAGCACAAAAACAGTGTACCAGCCGGTGCGCAACGGTGTAGGGGTGGGGGGCATAAAGGTGGGGCGGGGTTTAGCAGGAGCAAGGTGAGGAAAACAAGGCGAAAATCAACCGTGTAGGCGCTTGTAGGAGTCGGGGTGGGGGTAAAGGGGTAAGGGCTGGTTGATAAATAAGTAAGAATTGCTGTCTGTGCTTGTTTTTTGTACCAATTGTTTTCGAAATCGAATTTCTATTAATAATTTGATTTACAGCTACTTGCAGGTTTTTGATACGCAGTTATGTTTAATTATTTGGAATAAGAACCGAATACGGCCAGTGGACGCATATTGAGTATTTTTTACAAGCTTTTGGGGGTACGTAACTTAAAATTGGCACGAAACTTGAATTTCACTTGCCGGTGCATTTAACCCTCCCCATACAATGAGTCCCTTTCGGATACTTCTTTTCCTGGTTCTTCAGCTTGCCCTGGCCTCCCACCTGTCTGCCCAAATTAGTATTGTGACCCCGGCGGCGAGCAGCACCGTGGGCGTAAACGCGATGGTGAGCGGCACGACCACGGCGGGTTCGTCGGTGTCGGTTTTGCGGGGAACCACCCTGCTCTGCACCACCACCGCCAGCGCGTCGGGGGCCTGGAGTTGCACCGGTCTGACCTTTGCCACCGGCCCGCAAAGCCTGAC
>JAYUKZ010000421.1:0-5958 GCA_043763995.1 Fibrella sp. | reverse complement strand
TTGCCAGGCCGAAATTATCCCCGCCGACGCTACTTCGACCGAAGATTTGGAGAAGCTCTTCACCCAATCGCAGGAGATTTTGGGCGGAAAAGCCGACTTTGTGCTTCACAGCATCGGCATGAGTCCTAACATCCGCAAGGGCCGCGCCTACACCGACCTCAACTACGAGTGGTTCAAACAAAGCCTGGACATTTCGGCCCTGTCGCTCCACCGCATGCTGCAAACCGCCTATAAGCAGGATGCCATCAGCGAGTGGGGGTCGGTGGTAGCCCTAACCTACATGGCCGCTCAGCGCACCTTTCCGTTCTACACCGACATGGCCGAGGCCAAAGCCATGCTCGAATCGGTGGCGCGTAGTTTCGGCTACCACTACGGCAAATACCGCAAGGTGCGGGTCAACACCGTATCGCAGTCGCCCACGGTCACCACGGCGGGTTCGGGCATTAGCGGGTTCGATAAGTTTTATGATTTCGCCGACAAAATGGCTCCCCTCGGCAACGCTTCCGCCGAACAATGCGCCGACTATTGCCTGACGCTCTTCTCTGACCTGACCCGCATGGTAACGATGCAAAACCTGTTCCACGACGGCGGCTTCAACAACACCGGCGTATCGATGGAAGTAATGGAAGGGCTGGGCGAATAGCGAAGCGTTTCATAGAGTAGTGCCGATTCGTTCGTTGTATCTTTGGTGAAACGTACCTGGAGTTATGGAAGCACTGACTGTTGCCGACGGAGAGGCCATCAGCCGTGGGCCAACACCCTACGAGCTTGACCGCAAGAAACCGATGCCTACGCTTATTCACGGAGCCATTCAGTTCAACATTGGGTTTGAACTTAAAAGTCGGTACCCCACGCAGTTTCGGATTGCCAGCGAAGTAAGCCTGGCCACCAAACCCGATGGCAGCACCCCCGATTTGGTGCTCTACCCCGCCGCCCCCCTCGACTACAAAAACGACCCCGCCAAACGGCCCGATGCCCCCCTGTTGACCATCGAAATCCAGTCGGCTTCGCAAACCACCAAAGAGATGGTGGCCAAACTGGAGCCATACTTCTATTTCGGCGTAACCTCGTGCTGGATCGTTGTACCCGATTTTCAGGCTATTCTGGTTTATACCAGCCCGTTCCAATACACCTTCTTCCACGGCAACGATATGCTGAAAGACAGTGTGTTAGGTATTGAATTATCGCTACCAGACGTGTTTAAGTAACGGGCCTCACTCCATCTCCCAACTACAATGAATGCGGCTACCGGCGGGGGTTAGTTCGGTGCGGATGTAGGTCTCCACTTCCAGTTGCAATTCATCGACGTGCGAAATCAGGCCCACGATGCGGTTTTCGTGGCGTAGCGATTTAAGGGTCTGAAACACCGTTTCCAGCGATTCCTTGTCGAGCGTACCGAAGCCTTCGTCCAGAAAAAACAGGTTTTGTTTGGCCTTTGTCAGGTGCTGAATATTGTCGGAAAGGGCCAGAGCCAGCGAGAGAGCCGCCTGAAACAACTGCCCGCCCGACAGCGTTTTGGCCAGCCGCACCTCGCCGCCGTTGAGGTAATCCCGTACCAGGAAATTGTTGGCTTCGTCCAGTTCCAGCCGTAACTGGTTGTTGGTCAGGCGCACAAACCGTTCGTTGGCACTCTCGCAGAGGTTCCGCAGATACACCGTCGAGACGTAGTTGACAAACCCCTGCCCCCGAAACAGGCCCGTCATGGTGCCCAAATCGTCTTCGCGCAGGGTGAGGTCGGTGTGGCGTTGGAGGTGCTCCTGTTTGGCTGCCCATTGCCGCCGCAGGGTAGCCAATTCGGTTTCGGCTTTGCCCAATGCTTTGTTCAGGGCCTCTTTTTCGGCACGGGTGGTCTGCACTTGGTTTGTGGCGGCGGCCAACTCGTCGGCACAAAACACCTGCGTGCCAATGGCCTCGTTCAGTGTTTTCAGTTCCTGCTCAATACTCTTCAGTTCCAGGCTGTGTGCCTGAATGCGTTGCCGCACCGCTCCCACGTCTGGTTGGCTGTCCAGAATGGTTTGTACGGTGGTCTCGGTCAGGCCGTGTTGAGTTAGTTTGTCGGCAATGGTACGTTGAATGGCGTCGCATTCCTGCCGGGTGGCATGGCAGTTTTGGGTGGCATGGGCGGCATCTTTGCTGGCTTCCAGCAGTGCGTCGTGGGCTTGTTGCAACTGTTTTTCGGCCTTTTCTGTGGCAGTAGTAATTGCCGCCAGTTGCGCTTCCAGTGCCTCACGTTTGGTATCAATCCGCTCGTGCGTCCAGCCTATTATTTCGTCATAATCATAGACCGTTAGCCCAGCCGCTGCCGTGCGAAGCTCTCCTTGCAGCCCCGCCAGCGCGGTTTTGATCTCCTGCTGCTGCGTCAGGTACGTGTTTAGTTGGCCGGTTGCCTGTCCCAGGGCCTCGTTGGTGCTGTTCAGTTTTGTTTGGGTGCTGTTCAGTTGGGTTTGCCGGTCGTTTTCCGCCCGAATGGCTTGGCCAATGCTCGGTTCGTTGTGGTGGGCAAAGGTGGGCCAACGAAAAGTGTCGCGGTGAGCGGCCAGCGGTAGGGCCAGGTCGGTTTGGTGCAGGTCTTTCTGCCGGTCAAGCACGGCCCGCAGTTCCGTCCGTAAGGTGTTCACCACCAGCGTCAAATTAGTGCTGTCTGTCAGTTGGTTACGTACCTGGTTCAGTGCAGAAAGGGCCTCTGCCACCTCGTTGGTTCCGGCATTCGCCTCGTTTTGGTGGGGAACGTCGTAGTGTAGCGACCTGCACAAGGGGCAGGGTTTTTGGCCGGTCAGTTCGCCCCGGAATTGCCGCACCTGCTCCCGGATAGACGCCTCCAGGTGGCGGGCTGTGTAGTCTTGCTCGTGGAGGCGCAACGTGTTCATTTCCGCCTCAATGGCGGTCGGTAATTGTTTCAAATCGAACCCCTGCAACGCCGGAAAACTAGCCAGGGCGTTGGTTTTTCGGGCTTTTATGGTCTCGGTCTCGCGGGTCAGTTTCAGCAGGTCGGCTTCGCGTTTGTCGGCTTCGCGTTGCAACGTACCCAACGTACCCAGCCAGTCTTTCACGGCCAGCAACATACCCAGCAGGTCGGGTTGCCCGGCCAGCGCAAGCAGGGTCGTCTTCAGCGTATCGGCCTCTTGAGTCAGGCTATCGACCCGTTTTTTTTGCTCAACTTGCTTGTTTTCCAGTTGCCGCACCCGCTGGTTTTGACTGGTAATGCCGTCCTGCACCAACACGATTTGGCTTACCGTGTCGAGTTCGGCGTTTTGGCGGGTCAGTAGGGCGTTACTTTCGTAGGCGCGGCGGGCTTCGTCGGCCCGTTTTTGCGCCAGGGGCTTGTTTGTTTCGGCAATAAAAAGCTGTTTCTGAGCAAGTTGCTCGGCGGCAATCAGGCTGGCTAGTTTGCGTTGCCCCTGCACCAGTTGACCAAAATCGGCTTGGAAAACCTGCTGGCAGCGTTCAAACAAATGTAGTGCTTCCTGTGCCCGGTCAATGTCAAGCTGCCGCGTAAAGGTGTCTGCATAACGTACCTGGGCCGCTTCTCTGTCATAAACTTGTTTCTGCAATGTCAGTAACCGCGCTTCGGCAACTTCTTCCAACAGCAACACTTCGTTTTTTTTCACCAACTGCTCTCCTACCTGCTGTTCGGTGGTTTCGGCTTCTCGAATAGCGGCTTCCGTCACCACGTCCAGCGGTCCCAGCAACCCCCGCAACTCGGCCAGTTCCAGATCGTTAGCATTTTTCAACTTGGCCACTTGCTTCGATAATTCGTACTGATCCAGCTTGAAAAGCCGGTTCATCATCTCGTTGCGCTTGCCGGGAGTCAGTTCCAAAAAATCCCGAAACTGGTTCTGCGGAATAATAATGGTTCGTTTGAAATTGTCGTAATCCAACCCTAGAATATCCTCGGCCAGTTGCCCGATATTCTCTTTCTCGTGGCCAATGGGTTGCCATTGATTCTCATCCCATTTAAAGGCCCGCCGGTCCGAGTTTTTCACTTCGCTGTGCCGCCGCGCATTGCGTTTGGCTTCGTACACAAACCGGTACCGCCCCCCCTCGTCGCCCGCCCGAAACTCGAAATCGATCCTGGATAGCTTCGACTGGAGGTTCATCATGTTATAATGCCGGTCGTCGCCCCGGTCGTTGAGCCGTTCGGTTTTGTCGTACAGCACAAAGCTGATGGCCTCGATCAGCGACGTTTTGCCGCTCCCTACTTTACCAAAAATGCCAAAAATGGCCGAGTTGGTTAGGCGTGTAAAGTCAATTTCTTGCGTATCCTGGTACGAATACAGGCCCTGTACGGCTAATTTTAATGGAATCATTCGGTGGGTTCGGTGGCCAAAATTTCCTGAAACAGCGCGGTGAGCCGTTCGTTAGGAGCCTGTTCTTTATGTTTACTCTTAAAATAATTGGCAAATAACTTATCAATGGGCTGCGACAAATCGATAGCCGCTGGTTTTGCCGAAACGGGAGCCTCGTCAGGTACGCTGTCCTTGGCAAAAAGCGGCCCGTCGGCGGCAAGGTCGGGCACCGGGAGCCGAACTTCGGGCACAATACTTACTATATTCAGGTGAGAACCAGCCAGTTGACGCGTTTCTATGCTGGTGAGGTAGGTGGCGGTTTGCATCGTGATCTCCACGTAGCAGTTTGGGTTTTGGGCCGTCCATTCCAACGCTTTCGCCACCTGCGGGAATGACTTTTTCACCAGCCGTTTCCCCGAAAGTAGCGGCACCGGACGTACTTGGGCTGGTTGGCCCGGCTCGGCATCAATCACGACCACATATTTCTGTTGGTCGGCTTCGGCAAAACTATAAGCCAACGGGCTGCTGCTGTATACCACCGGGCAAGGCCCGCCGCCGAGCATTTGGTAGCGGTGCAAATGCCCTAGGGCCGCGTACTGCACTTGTTCAGGAATGAGGTCGGTGTAAATAATATTGGCCCCGCCCACCTGCACAATACTCCGCTCATCATCGGGTTCCAGGGGCTTCTCGCCGCCCCGGTTCATCATAAACAGGTGCGCCACCAGCAGGTTAATGCCCCGGTTGTCCAGGTACGTGTCGGCCAGGGTTTGCCAGTGGTGGTGCAGTTGGTCGCGCATTTCCGCGTCGGGCTGATCCATGCCCATATACGCCCGAAACCGTGCTTCGTTGGCGTAGGGAGTCAACAAAATCCGCACCGGCACGGGTCGGTCAGGCAGTTGTAATTCCACAAAACCAGGTGCCGAATGGAGCAGCCGTACCGCGCATGAAAGCTGATGCGCCCTGATCTCGGTTTTCGGATATCCGGCGAACAAAATGCCGCACTCCCGCCCAAAATGATCCTGCGCTTCAATGTGTATGGGGTCGTCGTGATTGCCCGCAATGGCCACCACCGGACGTTTTCCACCGTTTGTAAGGCGTTTCAGGGCATCGTACAGCAAATCCTGCGCGTCTGCCTGGGGGATAAACGTATCGAACAAATCGCCCGCCACCAGCACCAGATCAACGGCCTCCCGGTCGGCCAGAGCAATTATTTCATTCAAAACCTCGCGTTGCTCTTCCAACCGGGAGTATCCTTGTAGTCGTTTGCCAATGTGCCAGTCAGCAGTGTGTAAGATACGCATAGGAACGGGGAAGGGAAAAATGGGTACCCCTTGTAAAAGTACAACATGGTGCGTTACACCGGCTTCACGGATTATGATTTATAGAGGTATCCAACAATATATTCTCGACAAAATACTACTATGCTATATCGCTATTTTACAGCCAACCTTTTCAGTAAACGGGACTGAAAAATCTTTTGCCGATGTACTCTCTGTGAATCAGTCAATTAGCCTATTTAGTAGAATGGAGTTGGTATTTTCTTTGAACCGGGTCTTGACAAGGGGTTGAACGCGCCGTACTTTTGCAATCCCAAATCGGAGGTAGGGCTGGCCAGCAGACGCTGAATGCCTAACCGAAAAAGGGGCAGAAAAGGGCAGTAACCCGGCAAAGC
>JAYUKZ010000420.1:0-6007 GCA_043763995.1 Fibrella sp. | reverse complement strand
CATTTTCTGCGCTGGTTTCTGGACTTTGCCCGCAGCTACGTGTCTGTCTGGCAAATTCTGGGCATGGCCGTGACCTACAACGTGCTGAAACTGTGGTTTCCGATGGAAAACCTGATTGTGTTCTGGATGGCACCGGCGGTGTTGAGCACCTTGCAGTTGTTCATCTTTGGCACGTACCTGCCGCACCGGGGGGAGCACCATAACCCGCCCCACAACGCCCGCAGCCAGGCCCTGAACCACACCTGGGCGTTTGTCTCCTGCTACTTTTTCGGCTATCATTTCGAGCACCACAACCAGCCCTACCTCCCCTGGTGGAAACTGGCAGCGGCGCGGGAAGGAAGCCAGTCGGCGTAGCCCCCCGCCCTGAAGGGTGCCCGCTTGCGCAAATGTAGCTTCGCCGTGGGCGTACTGACGCGCAAGCGGGCACCCTTCAGGGCGGGGGGCTACGCCGCTGCCTACTTACTCCGTTCGATGGTGTACTGAATCAGGCCCTGGAGCGAGGTGCGGTAGGTTGAGGGCGGAAGCGTGTCGAGCAGAGTGTGGGCCTGTTGCACGTAGTCTTGCATGGCCGCCGTGGCGTATTCGATTCCACCCGAAGCCTTTACAAAGGCAATAACCTCATCCACTTTTTTCGGCTCGTCGCTGTGGTTTTTCACGATGTTGATCAGCCGCCGTTTGTCGCTCCCGCCCGCTTTGTTGAGGGCGTAAATCAGGGGCAAAGTCATCTTCTTTTCTTTGATGTCAATCCCCAGCGGCTTGCCCACTTCGGCGGTGCCGTAGTCGAACAGGTCGTCTTTGATCTGAAACGCAATGCCCACTTTTTCGCCGAACAGCCGGGCGGTCTCGATCACATCGGTGGGCGCGTTGACCGACCGGGCACCCATGGCGCAGCAGGCCGCAATGAGCGAGGCCGTTTTCTGGCGGATGATTTCGTAATAAACCGATTCGGAAATATCCAGGCGACGGGCTTTTTCCATCTGGAGCAGTTCGCCTTCCGAGAGGTCACGTACGGCTTTGTTGCCGATACCGAGCAGGTCAAAATCGCCGTTTTCGAGCGAGAGGGCCAGCCCCCGCGCCAGCAGATAGTCGCCCACAAGAACGGCGATTTTATTTTTCCAGAGCGCATTCACCGAAAAAAACCCACGTCGGTAGTTCGAGTCGTCCACCACGTCGTCGTGGACGAGCGAGGCCGTGTGGAGCAGTTCAATCAGGGCCGCGCCCCGGTAGGTCGAATCGTTGATCTGCCCACAAACGCCCGCCGTCAGAAACACAAACATGGGGCGAAGCTGCTTGCCTTTGCGCCGCACGATGTAAGTCATTATCTGGTCGAGCAGCATCACATCGCTCTTCATCAGGTCTTTAAACGTCTGCTCGAAACGGTCCATTTCGGCAGCAATTGGAGCCTGTATGTCAGTAATGGAAAGGGCCATTTAGATACCTCGAAGTGACGCAGCCACACCATCGAACCGCCGGTTGCGTGCTGGCGGTGTGGGCCGTTGGAAAACCCCGTTGATGGGCAACCAACCGGGCAAAAGTAACGCCTAATTGACGAACTGTGTGCATATTTTTGCCATCTTGCCGCGCCCAAACCCCCTTCACCAACGGGGCATACGTACCTATGGCCGATCTGCCCACCCTGCCGCCAACCGATGTTCGGTCGGCTCCGCTGCCCACCTCCTGCGGGCGCACCCTGGTGTTGGGCGGAGGGTCGCTGAAAGGGGCGTTTCAGAGCGGTGCCCTGATGGCGTTGTTCGAGAGTGGTTTTGAACCCGAATCCATTTACGGCATCTCGGTGGGGAGCCTCAACGCCACGTTTCTGGTACACGAAGCCAACCGCCAACACGCCGAAACAGGGCGCATAGACTGGCCCAAAGCCGGCCACGCGCTGCTCGAATTTTGGGTCAAAAACATTACCCGCCCCGACGACGTGGCCACCCTCCGGTCGCGGTTTATGACCGGCTACAACACGCTCATGCGCCGGTTCGACGGGTTTCTGGACAACACGCCCCTGCAAAACCTGATCCGGCAGTTTGTAGACGTGCGGGTGTTGCAGCAGGGGCCAATAAAACTCAAGGTGGGGGCGGTCAACATCATCGAGGGCGACATGGTCTACGTTGACCCCTCTGACCCGCACTTTCTGGACTACGTATTTGCCAGCAGTTCATTACCGTTTCTGATGCCCGCTGTGCAAATTGGCGGCGATCACCGGCGGGCATTTCTGGACGGGGGCCTGCGCGAAGTAGCCCCCCTGCGCGAGGCCATCGACGACGGGGCTACTGAGTTGGTGTGCGTGGCTTGCCACGCCAAACGGGTTTTCAATGAAGCGTTCAACTACCGGAACCTGATCAGCCTGATGGAGCGAGTGAAAGACATCACCGTGAACCAGATTGTGAACAACGACATTGCCTGGGCCGAACGCTTTGTAGAACGCGAAAAACTGCGCGGCCACGCCTTCAGCCTCACCGTAATCCGGCCCACGGCCCCGCTAAACCTAAACCTGCAAAAGTTCAATTCGGCAGACATCAGCCAACTCATCGTGCAAGGCTACAAAGCCGCTACCGATGTGTTGCAACGTACCTGAGGGGGTGGGGTTTTGTGCGTTGTGGCTTCGCGCGGGTCTGAGTCTGAGACGCAAGTGTTGCGTCTCTACGCAAGGCCAGTCCCGTGTAGAGACGCAACACTTGCGTCTCTACCGAGCGCGAAGCCACCCCCCCAAAACACAAAGAACCCCGACCAAGCTGGCCGGGGTTCTTGTCAAGCAAAACGATCTTTTTTGCTTAGTTGTGCAACACAACACCCGCACCCAGGGTACCGTTGCGGCGCAGACCACGGGCGTAAATGGTGTAGAGTTTACCCGTTGCCAATGTCACACCCGATACGCTCAAAACGGGCGCAATGGTCGAGGACGTGGGCGGCACGGCCGTTCCCGAAAATACCTGCGCGGTGTAGGTGGCGGCGGGTACCGGCGTGAAAGCAGCATAGTTGGTCGTAACCGTGCCCACCGTCACCGACGTGGCCCGGAACGCCCGGTTATTGAACGCGGCTACCGCCGTTACCGTAGCGGGCGAGGTAGGCACCAACCGCACCGATACCGCCGTAACATCGGGAGCCAGGTGCAGGAACCGTACCCCGGCGTTGTCGCCCGTTGGGGCGGTCAGGATATCCGTCACGGTCAGAAACTGCGGGCCACCCTGATTGGTCACACCAAGCGGCGTGGTGGGGGCGGGCCGCCGAAGCGAATCGACCACAAACACGGTATAATTGGCCGCCGATGTGGTGGCAAAGTTGGTCTGATTGGTAGGCCCGGCCCGGAACACAATATCGTTCGAGCCAATTACACCGCCAATAGTGCCCGTGGCTGCTCGCGCCCGTAGCTGCACCACACCTACGGGTACGTTCACGTAGGTAGTACTTTGGCCAGAGGCAATGGCCGTGCCCAACACCCGGTTTTCGACCAGGAAGTTCAGGGCCGGGGCATCGGGCGAGGCGTTGACAAACAGCACCCGTGCCGCCGCCGCCTCAGAGGGGCCGGTGGCGGGGATGGCCGTGGGGTAATCGGTTTGCTCGCAACCCATGAGCAACACCGCCGACAGTACCGCCGTTGCCGCCGCCGTGCCAATGATATTTAGTTGATTCTTCATGCTTCGTTTATAAAAAGCCGTTAGGATTGTTGTTAAAAAATGTAGCGGGCACCCAACTGCAACTGCCACCGCGAGGCCAGGTTGAAGTTGTTGACAAAGGTGGAAGTCAATGCCTGACCGGGGGCCGCTTCGGCAAACGAGTAGATGGGCCGACCAGTGTTTGAGGTCGTGGTGGCCGTATACGGCGTTTCGTAGCCCACAAAGTTGAGCAGGGCCGTGCGGTTGGTGGTCTGCGCCAGACCCAAACTTGGGTCAATGAAGTTCAGCACGTTGACCATATCAGCCGATAGCTGCAACGTGTGCCGACGCTCGCCCACGGAGATGTAAATATCCTGCAACACACGTAGGTTCAGCAGGTTCTGCCAGGGTGCGTAGGCCCCGTTCCGCTCGGCATATTGGCCCCGGCGGGTGCTCAGGTACGGGTCCTGCTCAATGTAGGCGTTCAACTGCTCCCAAATTTGCTGCGTCGTCCGTCCATCCTGTGCGTTGGTGGTGGTGAGCAGAATTTCGTTCTGGTTGCGGGGTACATAAATCAGGTCGTTCCCGTTGATACCGTCGCTGTTGGGGCTACCAATGTACGAGTAAGAGAAGTTGAACACGTTTTGGCCCGTGTAAGTCAGGGCAAGCGTGGTGGCAAAATTCTTCAGGTACTCTTTCCGGTACTGCACGTAGCCCACCACGCGGTGCGGCACCAGGTTGTTGGCGTTGGCCAGGTTGGGCGAGTTTGGGCTACCCACAATAGACTGGCCCGTAAACAACGTACCTGCCGTTGACGCACCCTGCGCGTTAATATCTTTCGATTCGGTGTAGGTGTAGGCCAATGACCCCTCGAACCCACGGGCAAACCGCTTCTGCACCTGTGCTGTCAGGCTCAGAGCATAGCCCCGGTTAGTGTTGTCGAGCACCAGGGCCTGCACAATCCGGTCGTTCACGCGGCGGTCGAAGGGGGGCACGGCGGCAGTACCGGCAGCACCACCAAACACAGGCCGACCGTCGCCGCCAAGCACTACACCGGCGTTGGCCAGGTTAGCATCCCGGATAAACACGGCGTTCACATCTTTGGTATAGATACCGTCGAACGTAGCTACCCAGCCATTACCCAGCGATTTGTCTACGCCGATGCTGGTACGCCATACCTGCGGAAACTTAAAATCGGGCGTGGTGGCGTTGATCGAGAAGTTTGGGGCCAACGGCGTACCCACGGCTCCCGTCAACGACGTAGGTACGTAGGCGGCGGGGTCGGGACTGAACGGCAGGTTAGCATTAGTCTGTTGCGTGGTGCGGGCAATGGTACCAAACAACACCCCGTTGTTGCTGATCTGGTTCGAAATCCAGACAAACGGCACCCGACCGGTGAAAATACCCGTTCCACCACGTACCTGGAGGCTGCGGTCGCCGAATACGTCCCAGTTCACACCCACCCGTGGCGACCACAGCAAGTTAGAATTGGGCAGTTTCGAGACATCAATTCTCTCGGTGTTGTCCGTGAACTTCATCTCGTCTACTGCCGTGTTCCGAATCAGGCCGGTGTTGTTGAACACGGGCACATCGACCCGCAAACCAGCCGTTACCCGCACACGAGGCGTGAGGTTGAAGGCATCCTGGGCGTAGAAACCTAGTTGCGACGCGCTGAATTTGGCAATGGGAACGGGCGTTCCGGGAATGGCCGAATACAGAACCGTGAAACCAGCCGGGGCGTTGGCCGTTGTGGGGGCGGTGGCGTTACCAATAAAATCGGCTACGCTGTTGAAGGTGTAAATACTGCGCACGGCGGGCGTAAAGCCGTTTTCAAACGCATAAATCTCGTTGGCCGTACCCACTGATACGGTGTGTTTGCCCAGGAACATATCGAACCGGTCGTTGATCTGAATCACGTCCTGGTTCAGCACGTTGTTGGGCGTAAATGGCTCGGCACCAAAGCTGGTGAGTGTGTTTCCGTTCGTACCGGCAATGTCAACCGTGGGGAAGTTGGGCGACTCAGCCCCGCCCCCGGCTTGCCGGAAATCACGGAAGGCGGTGTAGCCCACTTGCAGGTTGTTGGCAAACTTGTTGCCAAACGTCGAGTTCAACTCGCCGATAATCGATTGCAGGTTGTTGTTGATGCGGTACCATGTACCCGAAAACGGAATGGTATTCACGTTGTTCTGCCGACCCGTGGGTGGGTTCACGCCGTTGGAGCCGGAGTTGCTGGGCGGAATATCGGCATACGAATTCAACTGGTTGTAGCGAATCGTGAATTTGTGCTGATCGCTGATGTTCCAGTCAATTTTAGCCAGGAACTTCAAACTCTGGTTCAGGGCGTTGAAATTGTCGAGCGTACCGGGGTCAAACGTCCAGGTTTTGCCGTTGTTGGGCGTGGTCAGGAA
>JAYUKZ010000419.1:0-1736 GCA_043763995.1 Fibrella sp. | reverse complement strand
TCGTTCCAGCGGTGCCCTTCGCCCGACAGTTCCGTGACGCGCTCGTGCTTCAGTTGCGCCAGAAACTGCGGCTGACTCAGGCCGGGCCGGGCCACGGTGAGCGTGGGTAAGCCCGCCCGCCTACGTACCTGATCCACGTAGGCGTATGCCTGCGTGGTTTTGCCGGTGGCGTTCAGGGCTTCGGCATATAGCAACAGCACGTCGGCATACCGGATATACCGCCAGTTGTTGGGCGACCGGTAGCCTTCTTCGTTTTTCCAATGGTCGTTCTGAAACTTACGGAACCATACCCGCCGACTGTCGCCACCCGTTCCGTACCGCTGCCGGAAGGTTTGCCCGTAAATCTGCGTGAAGGCCGGGCCGCGCACGTCGGTCGAATCGTAGAGCAGCGAGGCTTCCAGGCGGGGGTCGCGGGTGCCGGTAGTGGTTTTGTCGTAAAACTCACCCACCAGCCAACGGTTGGCTTCCCCGTCTGACCAGCCGATGCCCGACGGGCCGAAAAACTGACCTACTGATGTGCCGTAGTTGTGGTTGGGCGTTTCGGTGTCGTCGTCGGTATATTCGGCGGGGTTGAGCGCAAACTGAATTTCAAAGACCGATTCTTTGTTGTTTTCGGTCGAAATCAGGAAGTTATCACGGTAGTTGGGCACCAGGGCATACACGCTTTTGCCTTCGCCATCGGCCAGCCACTGCAACGGCACCAGCGACTCGGTGTATTTGCCCTGCTGCATCTGGGCTTTGGCCAGCAGCGCAAAAGCCGCGCCTTTGGTAGCCCGCCCCAGGTTGGCCGCGTTGTAGGTGGTGGGCAACAGGGCGGCGGCTTCGGTCAGGTCTTTTTCAATCTGCGTCCAGATTTGGGCCTGCGGTGTGGTGCCGGGCTTGTCGGTGGCCACTGACGTTTTGGTCAGCAGGGGTACGTTGCCGTAGAGCGTAACGAGTTGGTAGTAGAACAGCCCCCGCATAAACTTGGCCTCGCCGATGATGCGGTTTTTGAGGGTCTCCTCCATCTGAATGCCAGGTACGTTGTCGATCACCTGATTGGCCCGGTTCACGCCAATGTAGTTGTCGCGCCAGACCGAGTAGCCAAAATCCAGGTTGTAGTTCTGGATTCGGAACTGATCGGCGTTGTTCGGAATGGGCGCGTAGGGGCTTTGGCTCCGCCCTTCGTCCGACCGGATGATGTAGAAAAACGGCACCCAGCGCGAGGTTCCTTCGCGGTGCATGGTGCTGTAAACGGCGTTGACCCCCGCCAGGGCTTCGTCGCCCGTTTTCCAGAACGATTGGGCCGTGACTTGGTTGGGGTTGACAATATCCAGATTTTGGCGGCACCCCGTTAGCAGGGTGGTGGCGGCAAGGCCCAGGCCGAAGAGTAGTTTTTTCATGGTTGGTTGGTGCTTAAAAATCGCTGGTGATGCCTACTGAAACAACCCTGGGCGAGGGGTAATGGCCGTTGTCGAGGCCGCGCTCCTGAATACTGCCGCCCGTCACGTCGGGGTCAAGGCCGGTATATTTCGTAAACGTGAGCAGGTTTTGGCCGCTTACAAACACGCGGGCGTTGCGGACGTGGGCCTGTTGCAACAACCGATTGGGCAGGGTATAGCCCACCTCAATGTTTCGCACCCGCACATACGACCCGTTTTCAAGCCAGCGGTCGGTAAACCGGAAATTATTGCTCTGAACACCCGGATCGTTGGCTTCCAGGCCAATGCGCGGGTCGCTGGTGTTGGGGTTGGTGG
>JAYUKZ010000418.1:0-1736 GCA_043763995.1 Fibrella sp. | reverse complement strand
ATAACCGGAATCCCCGCGTTTGTGTAAAAGCCCCCCAGCCCCCAAAGGGGGAGGGCTTGCGCAAGCATAACTCTTGCTGCGAACTCAGTTCCCCCTTTAGGGGTTAGGGGGCATATGTTCACTCATCTTACGCCTGAGGGCGACCCGGCTATGGTGGATGTAGGGGGCAAAGTGCCTACCACACGCACCGCCACCGCCCGCAGTATTGTGAGGCTGGGCGAGGCTATTCTGGCCCACCTGACCGACGGCGACATTCAGACGCGCAAGGGGCCGGTGTTTCAAACGGCCCGGATTGCGGGCACAATGGCTGCCAAACGAACGGATTCCCTGATTCCGCTTTGCCATTCGCTGGGGCTGGAAAGGTGCTCGTTTGAGATACGTACCCAGGGGCCGGATGTGTATATCGAGTGTACGGTGGCGGTGACGGGCAAAACCGGCGTGGAAATGGAGGCTCTGGTGGGGGTGTCGGTGGCGGCCCTGACCATCTACGACATGTGCAAGGCTCTCTCCCACGATATTGTAATTCGGGAGACGCGGTTGCTGGAAAAGACCGGCGGCAAACGCGATTTTCGGCATCATGACTAACGTACCTGGCCCGGCTCCGGTGTGGGGGCTGGTGCTGTTGGGCGGGCAAAGCACCCGCATGGGGCAGGATAAATCGGGCATGGTCTACCACGGCCTGCCCCAGCGCGACCACCTCACGGCCCTGCTTGCCCCCCTCTGCCAGCGCATATACTGGTCGGTGAACGAAGTACAAAGCAATACATTGACCTACCCCCATTTGCTGCCCGATGCCTACCCCCAACAAGGGCCGTTGGGCGGTTTACTAACTGCTTTTGAGGCTTACCCGGCAGTGGCGTGGTTGGTGGTGCCCTGCGATTTGCCCCACCTGGACGCAGGTACGTTGCGGGGGCTGTTTGCCGGTCGCCGTGCTGATAATGGCCCCGCTGCCCAGCTGGTCACGGCCTATTGGGATGCCGCCCGCACCGGTACCGAGCCGTTGGTGAGCCTTTGGGAGCCGGAGGCAGGGCCGGTGCTACGTACCTGGTTCATGGCCGGGCACCGCAGCCCCCGGCAGTTTATGGCCCACCACCCCACCACCCGTTTGGTGGCCCCCAACTACTTCGTTTTCGAGAACGTAAACACGCCGCCGGGGTCAGCCCTCGCGTGATTTTCGGACCAGAATTTTGTCGATTCGGTTCTTGTCCATTTCCATAATTTCGAACGTAAACGCCTGCCAGCCAAAGGTTTCGCCCACGTCGGGGATGTCTTTCAGAATGTGCAGCGCAAACCCACCGAGGGTGTCAAAATCGGTAAAATCGCGGCGAATTTGGGCGGGAAGCGTTATGTCGAACGCCGACAGAAAATCATCGAACGGCAATGACGCTTCGATCAGATAACTGCCGTCTTCGCGGGGTTGCAGGCCGGTGTCGGCTTCGTTTGTGTCGGAAATATCACCTACCAGCGCGTCCAGAATGTCGTTGAGGGTCACAATGCCCAGCACTCCGCCGTATTCGTCCACAATCACGCCCGCATATTGCCGCCGTTCGCGGAAGCGTTCCAGCACCTGGTAGGCGCGGTTGTTTTCGGGTACAAACAGCACGTCGCGCTTGATGTCGTTGAGGCGCGTGAGTTCCAAGTCGAGGTCGGTGCCCAGAAAATCTTTGGAATAAACCAGACCTACCACCTCGTCTACGCTGCCATCAACGAGGGGGTACACGGCGTGGCGGTAGGTC